>JAHDCH010000119.1 GCA_020629995.1 Pseudaestuariivita sp.
CCCGCGATGACGCCCGCGCGACGGGGATCTATCGCGCATTTTCTCCTTGAGAACTGGCTCGCGGATACGCTCGATTAATATAGCAGGATTAACCATGACGCCGGCAGCGGACCGGCAAGGGACAAAGGTGGCAACGACATGAAATTCACTGGCAAGGAAGACATTGACGCTCCCATCGATGACGTTTTTCGCATGTTGTCGGATTTTGACGCGATGGAGCGCGCGGCCATGCGGCGCGGCGTCGAAGTCAAGCGCGAGGGCGATGCATCCGCGCCTGCGCCGGGCCTGTGCTGGCACATTGCGTTTTCGTTCCGTGGCAAGCCGCGCAAGGCCGATGTGACGCTCAAGGATTTTGATGTGCCGAACGCGCTGCGGTTTGACAGCGATTCGGGCGGGGTCGCGGCGGATGGCTCAATCGAATTGGTGGCCTTGTCGCGCACCCGCACCCGGATGACAGTGGCGGTCGATTTGTCGGCGCAATCCTTGTCGGCGCGCCTGCTGCTGCAATCCCTGAAACTGGCCAAAAGCAATCTGTCGCGCCGGTTCAAGGTGCGGGTCGCCGATTTCGCCAAGGGCATCGAAGATCGCTACAACCGCGGCGCGTGACGGCGGACCGGTCACCGTGTCGTGAACGCGGGTTGCGCCGGCCCCTGCGCTGGGCCACGCTGCGCCGACACCTGAACCTTGCCCGGAAGGACCTGCGATGCGTTCGATGACCCGACTTTTGTCCGCTGCTCTGATCGGCTTCGCGGCACCTTTGTGGGCCCACGAGCTGTGGCTGGAGCCGGCGGACTACCAGATTGCGCCCGGGTCCCCCCTGGTTGCCGATATCCGGGTTGGCGAAAATATGGACGGCCCGGCCTATTCCTACCTGCCGCGCGATTTCCGGCGGTTCGACCTTGTTCGGAATGGTGCGGTGCAGCCCGTGGAAGGCCGGATGGGCGACCGGCCCGCGCTGCAATCCGAGGCGCCCGGCGAAGGGCTTGTGACACTGGTCTATGTCACGCGTGACCTGTCGCTGACCTATACCGATTTCGAAAAATTCGCCAAGTTCGCCCGGCACAAGGATTTCGAAGGCGCGCTTGAGGCGCATGAAACACGCGGGCTTAGCAAGGACCGCTTTCGCGAACGCTATGTCCGCTACGCCAAATCGCTGGTTGCGGTGGGCGCAGGGCAGGGCAGCGATGCCGAGGTCGGCCTCGAGACCGAGATCGTCGCCTTGGCGAACCCCTATACGGATGACGTCTCGGGCGGGATGCCGGTGCGGGTGCTGGACGCCGGTGCACCGCGCGCCGATGCGCAGGTCGAGCTGTTCTCCAAAGCGCCGGATGGCAGCGTGGTGGTGACATTGCACCGCACAGACAGCGACGGTGTCGCCGTTTTGCCGGTGACGGCGGGCTGGTCCTATCTGGCTGACGCGGTCGTTCTGCGTCCACTTGATCCTCAGGACGACGGGCCGGTCTGGCTGACGCTCTGGGCCTCGCTCACCTTTGCGGTGCCGGCGGCAGAGTGACCGCTTGCCAGCCCCGCGGGCTTGGGTGACAGTGCGCCAAACAGCGGGAGGGGGCCGGACATGATCGAGACATTGCAATCCATCGTGGGCGCAGCCCATGTCCTGACCGGGTCCGAAGCTGCTCCGTGGCAAAAAGACTGGGCGGGTGCATACAGATCTTCGCCCTTGTGCGTTGTGCGCCCCGGCTCGACGGACGAGGTCGCGGCTGTGGTGCGCGCGTGTGCCGAGGCTGGCGTCGCGGTGGTGCCGGTGTCGGGCAACACCGGCCTGACCGGTGCGGCGCAGAACGACGGCGCCGTGATGCTGAGCGTCGCGCGCCTGAACCAGATCACCGCGATCAAGCCCGATGCCCGCGTTGCCATCGTGGGGGCGGGCGTCATCCTGTCGAACCTGCACGACGCCGTGGCCGGGCACGGGCTGATGTTCCCGCTGACGCTGGGCGCGCGCGGCTCCGCGATGATTGGCGGGCTGCTGGGCACCAATGCGGGCGGGTCGAACGTGCTCAAGTACGGCAATATGCGGGATCTGTGCCTCGGGGTCGAGGTCGTGCTGCCGTCGGGCGAAGTGATGAACCTGATGTCCGAGCTGCACAAGGACAACTCGGGCTACAACCTGCGCAACCTGATCGTCGGGGCGGAAGGCACGCTGGGGATCGTCACGGCAGCGGTTCTGAAACTGGTGCCGCAGCCTGCGGCCTATGCCACGGCGATGGTCGCTGTGCGGTCGCTGGACGATGCCTTGGGCCTGCTGAACCGGCTGCAGGTCGAGACGGGCGGCGCGGTCGAAGCGTTCGAATACATGCCGCGCGTCTACATCGAGCGGCATGTCGAGATCACCGGCAAGCGCGCGCCATTTGGCGACATGCACGATGTCAACCTGCTGGTCGAGGTTGGCGCAACCGCACCGGCAGATGCGGTCCCGGGCCCCGATGGGGCTGTGCCGGTCGTGGCCCGGTTGGAAGGGATCCTGTCCGGCATGTTCGAAGACGGCGCCGTGCTGGACGCCGTGGTTGCGCAAAGCGACGCGCAGCGCACCGAGATGTGGGACCGGCGCGAGGACGCGGCAGAGATCACCTTTGCCACACCACCGTTCGTGAACAATGACGTGGCGCTGCCGCTGGAACGCGTCGCGCCATTTCTGGAGCGGATGACGGATCGTCTGGCCGAGATTGACCCGGGCGCGGGCGAGATGGTCGTCGCGCATCTGGGCGACGGCAACGTGCATTACACCGCCTACATCAGCCGCGACGACAAGGCGCTGTACAACGCGGTGGTCGAGGCGGTTGAGGACGTGGCGCTTGAGCTGGGCGGATCATTCTCGGCCGAGCACGGCGTGGGCCTGTCCAAGCTGCAATCCATGGCCCGCCGCAAGGACCCGGTGGCGCTGGACGTGATGCGCAGCGTCAAGCGCGCCTTGGATCCCAAGGGCATCATGAACCCAGGCAAGGTTCTGCCTTGAGTTTGGCGGTGGGAGCGCCCGCCCGGGTCGAAAATTCTTGATTTTCGACCGCAACCCCTTTTTGGGGGCTCTGCCCGTCGCCCATTGGGCTTGAACCAATGGCGCCACAATGGTCGACCCCGGGATATTTGAGGCCAGAAGAAGCCTAGGACGTCTTCCAGTCGAAGAAGCCGTCGCCAGCTTGTGACAGGAGTTCGCTGGCAAGATCGCGGCCCATGGCGGCGCCATCGGAGATGGGGCCGGTGCGGGTGCCGGAGAGGCACTCGGACCCGTCGGTGCGCAGGATTTCCCCGCGCAGCGTGAGAGTACCGCCGTCAAGGGTTGCAAGGCCCGCGATGGGGGTTTCGCAAGAGCCGTCAAGCGCGCCGAGAAAGGCCCGCTCGGCGGCAAGGCGCTGGCCAGTGGGCGTGTCGTGGATGGCAGACAAAAGCGCTGAGGTCCGCGCATCGTCGATCCGCTGTTCGATGCCGATGGCGCCCTGAGCGACGGCGGGGAGCATGTCTTCCACCTCGATGGGCGTGGCGGGGATCTGATCGATCAAACCAAGGCGGTTGAGACCGGCAGTGGCAAGGAACGTGCAGGCGGCAACGCCGTCCTGTAGCTTTTTCATGCGGGTCTGCACATTGCCGCGGAATTCACAGATCGGTTGACCGGGGCGGCGATGCAACAGCTGCGCGCGGCGGCGCAGCGAAGACGTGCCGAGGACGGCGTCGGAGGGCAGGTCAGAAAGGCCCGCATGGGCAAAGCTGACGAAGGCGTCGCGCGGATCTTCGCGCGGCAGGTAGCAGGTGAGGGCGAGGCCACCGGGCTGCTCGACCGGCATGTCCTTCATCGAATGCACGGCGATGTCGATATCATGCGCCAGCATCGCCTCTTCGATTTCCTTGGTGAACAGGCCCTTGCCGCCGATCTCCTTCAGAGGGCGGTCGAGAACACGGTCGCCCGTTGTCTTGATCACCACGATTTCAAAGGCCTCGTCGGGCAGGTCGTGGGCGGCGGCGAGGCGCGCGCGGGTCTCGTGTGCCTGCGCAAGCGCGAGAGGCGATCCACGGGTGCCGATCTTGAGCGGCGCGGAGGGGCTGGGCAGTGTCATGCGCCTAGGGGTAAAGGTGTCAGGTTGACTTGACAAGTCGGGAGTGCAAGCTAGCACTCGGGGCCGAAGGGAAGTGACCGCATGACCAAGACCATTTTGAAAGCGCTGGCAGGTGAAACGCAGGACGTGCCGCCGATCTGGATGATGCGGCAGGCCGGGCGGTATCTGCCGGAATATCGGGCCACACGGGCGCAGGCGGGCGATTTTCTGAGCCTTTGCTATAATTCCGAGCTTGCCGCCGAGGTGACGCTGCAACCGATCCGGCGGTATGGCTTTGATGCGGCGATTCTGTTTGCGGACATCCTGCTGTTGCCGCAGGCTCTGGGCGCGGACCTGTGGTTCGTGACCGGAGAGGGGCCTCGCCTGTCGACGATCACCAGCGCCGAAGAGCTCGCGCAGCTGAAACCGGTGGACGCCATCGATGAGACGCTGAACCCGGTCTATGAAACCGTGCGCATCCTCAGCCGCGAATTGCCGCGCGAGACGACGCTGATCGGCTTTGCCGGCGCGCCCTGGACGGTTGCGACCTATATGATCGCGGGTCAGGGGACCAAGGATCAGGGTCCGGCACATGCACTGAAGGCGGAAAATCGCGAGGTGTTCGAAGGCATCATCGATCGGCTGACCGAAGGCACGATCCACTATCTGTCAAAACAGATCGAAGCGGGCGCCGAAGTGGTCAAGATATTCGACAGCTGGGCCGGATCGCTGAATGGTGAAGACTTTGAAAAATACGCCGTCGTCCCCGCGCGGCGGATCACGCAGGCGATCAAATCCAAATATCCGGGTGTCCCGGTGATCGGCTTTCCGCGTGAAGCGGGTGACGGATATGTCGGCTTTCACGCGAAAACCGGTGTGGATTGCGTGGCGCTCGACAATTCGGTGTCAGCGGATTGGGCGGCCGAGCACGTGCAAAGCGCAGGCTGCGTGCAGGGGAACCTGGCATCAAGCCATATGGTAACCGGAGGGCAAGCGCTGGTCGACGAAACGCGGGCGATCTGCGAGGCGTTCTCGGGCGGGCCGCACATCTTTAACCTTGGGCACGGGATCACGCCGGATGCGGACCCGGACAATGTCCAGCGCATGATCGACGCGGTGCGCGGCGGATAGGTGCGCTCTTCACGCGTCGGCAAGCGCGCCTTGCGGGATATGTGCAGATATCTGCATGGCACCTGTGCAAAGTCGTTGGTTGGCGCGGGGCACGGGGCAGGTTAGGTGGAACGCCTGACCAGAACGTGTGACCCATGACCCCGATTGTAGACGTATCAAACCTGCGCAAGACCTATGACGGCGGCTTCGAGGCCCTGAAGGGCGTGAACCTTGCCATCGAGCAAGGCGAAATCCTTGCCTTGCTGGGACCCAATGGCGCGGGCAAGACCACGCTGATTTCCACCATCTGCGGGATCACCCGCGCGACCGCAGGCCACGTGCGCGTAGGCGGGTTCGACAATGTGACCGACTTTCGCCGCGCCCGCGCATTGATCGGCCTTGTCCCGCAGGAAATCGCGCTGGAGCCGTTCGAGACCGTGTGGAACACGGTGTCGCTGACCCGTGGCCTTTATGGCAAGCCAAGGGATGACGCGCATCTCGAGAAGGTGCTGAAACAGCTGAGCCTGTGGGACAAGAAAGACGCCCGCACGATGGAGCTGTCGGGCGGCATGAAGCGCCGGGTGCTGATCGCCAAGGCGCTCAGCCATGCGCCCCGCGTTCTGTTTCTGGACGAGCCGACTGCGGGCGTGGACGTCGATCTGCGCCGCGACATGTGGGAAACGGTCAAGCAGCTGAAAGAGGACGGTGTCACCACCATCCTCACCACCCACTATATCGAAGAAGCCGAAGCCATCGCCGACCGCATCGGGGTGATCCGCAAGGGTGAAATCCTGCTGGTCGAGGACAAGCAGACGCTGATGCGGCGCATGGCGCAAAAGGAACTGCGGATTGACCTGGTGCAGCCGGTGGCAGACCTGCCCGCGGCGCTGGCCGGGGACAACCTGCGCCTGACGGATGACGGGCACGCGCTGATCTACACGTACGACACCACCGGTGAGCGGACCGGCATCACCCGCCTTCTGGCCGCGCTGTCGGATGCGGGGCTGGCGATGAAAGACCTCAGCACCACGCAATCCAGCCTCGAAGACATCTTTGTCGGCCTTGTGAAAGAGGAGGACGCGGCATGAACATCCACGCTGTCCGAGCCATATACGTCAAGGAAATGATGCGGTTCTTCCGCACTCTGGCGCAGTCGTTCATCTCGCCTGTCCTGTCGACATCGCTGTATTTTGTCGTGTTCGGCACCGCCATCGGAAGCCGCATCCAGGAAGTGGACGGCGTCAGCTATGGCGCGTTCATCGTGCCGGGGCTGATCATGCTGAGCGTGATGACGCAGGCGATTTCGAACGCGTCCTTTGCGATCTTCTTTCCGCAGTTCACCGGCACGATCTACGAAGTGCTGACTGCGCCCGTGAATTTCCTGGAAATCGTGCTGGGCTATGTGGGCGCGGCGGCGACCAAGGCGCTGTTCATCGGCGTGGTGATCCTGGGCACGGCGGCGCTGTTCGTCGATCTGCAAATCCTGCATCCGCTGGCGATGATTGCCTTTCTTGTGCTGACCTGCACCTCGTTTTCGCTGTTCGGCTTCATCATCGGGATCTGGGCCAGGAATTTCGAACAGCTTCAGCTGATCCCGCTGCTGATCGTGACGCCCTTGGTGTTCCTTGGCGGGTCGTTCTATTCGATCTCGATGCTGCCGCCGGTGTGGCAGACGATTTCGATGTTCAACCCGGTTGTGTATCTTGTGTCGGGCTTTCGCTGGTCGTTCTATGGCGCGGCAGACGTGCCGGTGGGCATCAGCCTGATCGCGATTGCCGGGTTCACCACGCTTTGCCTCTTGGTGGTGTACTGGATTTTCCGCACCGGGTGGCGCATTCGCGACTGACCGGTGGGATTTTGGTCTCATTATAGCGCTAAAGGCGCCGGGGCTGCATAAATCCCCGGCGTTTGCCTTGTTTGCCGGGGGTGCCGCCTCTACATCGCGCCCCATGAAGCGCTTTGTTCCCTTTATGAAATCCGAACCCGTCGTGTCCGTTGTGCGCCTGCAGGGCGTGATCGCCTCGGGCGCGCGCAGCGGCATCAGCGAACGCGGTGTGGCTGCCAGCCTGGACAAGGCGTTCAAGAAGGGCAAGCCCAAGGCCGTCGCGCTCGAGATCAACTCGCCCGGCGGCAGCCCCGTGCAATCGGCGCTGATCGCCAGCCGGATTCGCCGCCTTGCCGACAAGCACGAGGTGCCTGTTTTTGCCTTTGTCGAAGACGTCGCCGCGTCGGGCGGATATTGGCTGGCCTGCGCGGCGGATGAAATCCATGCGGATACGGCTTCGGTCGTAGGGTCGATTGGCGTGATCTCGGCGGGGTTTGGCGCGCATGAGTTCATCGCGCGGCAGGGGATCGAACGGCGGGTCTATACCTCGGGCACGTCGAAATCCCAGCTGGACCCGTTCCGCCCCGAAAACCCCGAAGACGTGGCGCGCCTCAAGGCGCTGATGGATCAGCTGCACGACACGTTCATCACCCATGTCAAGGACCGGCGCGGCGACAGGCTGGCCGATGATCCGCGCCTGTTCTCGGGCGAATACTGGGCCGGTGCCGGTGCCCTGGAGCTCGGGCTGATTGACGGGATCGGCCATCTCGAGGCTGTCATGCGCGACCGTTTCGGGGACAAGATCACCTTTCGCCGCTACGGCCAGCGCC
>JAHDCH010000120.1 GCA_020629995.1 Pseudaestuariivita sp.
TGCGCCGCATTCATCAGCGTCAGCGCCTCGACCCCCGCATCAACGACAAAGGCAAAGTCCCGCTCGACCGCCTGCAAATCGCGCAGCGTCAACGCGCTTCGGGTCGGGCTGCTGTTCTTGGGAAGCGGGATCTCGCCCGGCCAGAGGGTAAAGGCCATCGCCGGGCCTTTGACGTCCATCGCCGCCAGCACCTTGGGGTGCAGCTCGCCAAAGACGCCCAGCACCTTCTTGGGCCCGAGACAGATCATGCCGTGCCGCCCCGGGTGCCACCACTCGGCCGCTCCGCGCAGGATCTGCACCCGCGCAGGCGCCCCCATGGCCGCCAGCACCGCCTCGGCATCCGCCTTGACGTCAAACACGTCCACGGCGCGCGACGTGCCGTGCACATCCTTGGGCCCCGTACGCCCGACCAAGATGCCGCTGGCCTGCAAATGCTGCTCTTCGGGCTCGCCGCCGTGAAAGGCATGGCCGACCTCGAACAGTGCAACATCGGCAAACCCGCGCGCCTGATTGCGCGCCGCGGCCTGCAAAAGGCCCGGCAACAACGCAGGGCGCAGGTGGCTCATTTCGGACGAGATCGGGTTGGCCAGCATCGTCGCATCCGCGCCGCCGCCAAACAGCTCGGCCGCGGCCCGGTCGATGAAGGAATAGGTGACGCATTCATTGTAGCCCAGCGCCGCGCTTGTCCGTCGCGCGGCCTGCTCGCGCCGCTGCATCGGCGTCATGATCGGCTTTGGCACACCAGCTGCCTTGGGCAGAGGCTTGCCCTGCAGCTTGGTCAGCGAGGCCACGCGCGCGACCTCTTCCACCAGATCCGCCTCGCCCAGCACGTCGGGGCGCCAGGACGGCACATGCGCCTGATTGCCCTCGAGCCGGAAGCCCAGCGCGGTCAGCGTCTGGCGCTGCTCGGCTTCGGGGATCTCCATCCCCACCAGGCTCTGAACCCGCGCGGGGTTCAGCGTGTAGCTGCGCGCCGTATCCGGCACCGCGCCCGCCTGGATCATCTGGCTCGCTTCACCGCCCGCGTGATCGACAATCATCCGCACCGCGTGTTCCAGCCCTTCAGGCGTGAACGCCGGGTCCACGCCCCGTTCAAACCGATACCGCGCGTCCGAGTTGATTTTCAGCGCGCGGCCCGCATAGGCGATCTGCACCGGGTTCCAATAGGCGCTTTCCACGAAGACATCCGTCGTCTCTTCGCTACAGCCGGTCTCGGCTCCGCCCATGATGCCCGCGATGCTTTCGGGGCCGTTTTCATCCGAAATGACCATCTGCCCCGGCTGGAAGGTATATTCCTTGTCATCCAGCGCCATCAGCGTTTCGCCGCCTTGCGCGCGGTGGACCCGCAGGTTGCCCTTGACCTTGGCCAGGTCAAACACGTGCAGCGGGCGGTTGCGATCGAAGGTGAAGAAGTTGGTCACATCCACCAGGAACGAGATTGGCCGCAGCCCGATCGCCCTCAGCTGATCCTGCAGCCATTGCGGGCTTGGCCCGTTCTTTACGCCGCGGATCACCCGCCCGCAAAACACAGGGCAGCCATCCAGCGTATCTTCGTCGATGGTGACGGCCCTGTCGGTCTGCCATGTGGCCTCAACCGGCTGCACCGGGCGTTCGATCTTGCGGCCCAGCCCGCGCGCTGCCAGATCGCGCGCGATGCCTTCCACCCCCAGCGCGTCGGGGCGGTTGGGCGTAATCGCGATTTCGATCACCGGGTCGACCTTGGCCGGATCGTGCTCGGCCAGCCAATCCGTGAACCGCTGGCCCACCTCTCCGCTGTCCAGCTCGATGATGCCGTCGTGCTCTTCGCTCAGCTCCATCTCGCGCTCGGAACACATCATGCCAAAGCTTTCGATGCCGCGGATCTTGCCAACGCCGATGGTGGTATCGATGCCGGGCACGTACACCCCGGGCTTGGCCACCACCACTGTGATCCCTTCGCGCGCATTGGGCGCTCCGCAGATGATCTGGGTCTGGCCTTCGTCGGTCATCACCTGACAGACGCGCAGCTTGTCCGCGTCGGGGTGCTTTTCGGCGCTGATCACCTTGCCGATGGTAAATTCGGACAGCCGCTCTGCAGGGTTCGAAATCTCTTCGACCTCGAGCCCAAGATCCGTCAAAGCCTCGGCAATCTCGTCGACCGATGCTTCGGTCTCAAGATGCGTCTTCAGCCAGCTCAGCGTGAATTTCATCGGTGCGCTCCGTCGCCCAAACCCCGTCGGCGCGCTTTACCCCATTGCCCGGTTCTGCGAAAGGCCCACCCGGTCAGAACCTCTCCAAATCCCGGCGCAGGCCTTCGCTCTCTTCGGACAGCTGGACCGACCGTTCGATCAGGTCCCGCGATTGGCGCGTCAACTCTGCGCTCCTGCGTGACAGATCTCCATTCAACCGAGACAGTTCCGCGCTGCGCTTTTCCGGCTCGACAGTGTCATCCATCGGCGCAGCGTGCCCCGCCTGTCGATCACCCTTGTCGTATTTGCCAGCCGTCATCCTGCGCTCTCACCGCGATAATTGAGACCCCGGATCGCAAAAAGACATCCACCGCTCAAGGGGGAAAAGCCGCCGCGTTGCAGCACGCGCGCCTAGCCTTCTGATTTTACGCGCGTAAATTTCAGACTGGATCGCGCAGCAGGCTCTGGCACATGCAATGCACCCCGCCGCCGCCTTGGGTGATCATCCCCAGCTCGGGGTCAAAGATGGCGAATCCCAGCGCCTTCAGCTTTTCCTTCAGCGTCTTTGACCCGGCCGGCAGCAGGACCCGATCCTCGCCCAGCGCCACGACATTGCAGCCCAGCGCCATCGTCTCGGCAAAGGGCACGTCCACGATCTCGATCCCCTTGCCCTTCAGCCATGTCACGATCTCGGGGTCGGTGCAGTCCAGGCACACCGCCGCCAGCTTGGGCGCCAGCATCACCACCATCAGGTCAATGTGCACATAGTAGGGATCGATGTCGGCCAACTTCACTTCCCAGCCCTCGGCTTCCATCCAGCCCGCGACCTGCCTTGCGCCCTCCTCCATGCTGCGCCCCTCCGGGCCTTCCCAGCCGATCAGCACGCACCCCGGCTCGATCACGTTGAAATCTCCGCCCTCGAACGTGCCCGCCGTGACCACGTCGTAGATCGGAATGCCAAGCCTCTGGTACGTCTCGATCGCGCGGATGTTCTCTCCCCTGCGCCAGTATTGGGCCATATGGGTGATGATGGCCCCGAACGGGGTCATGACCGAGCTGTCCCTTGCGTACACCTGATAGGGCAGATGCGGATCCGGCGCGTGCGTGTGCACCTCGACGCCTGCGCTCTGGTAGGCCGAGACCATCTCGGCGTGCTGGGCGCGTGCGACCTTCGGATCAAACTGCACACCCCTGCGCAACGTCTTTTTCGACAGGGACGAGGTGTTGAGCCAGCGGTAATTCTCGATCGGCCCCAGCAGGACGGACCTGAGCGTTCCGTAATCCGACGTGGCCCCCCACTGGTTCAGCAGCGGCGTTCCGCCGCCTTCCTTCCGGGTCTGCAAGCTGAATGTATCGCCCTGCCTCGTGTCCGCCATTCTGCACCTCCTGCGACCTCGAGCCTGCGCCACCGGCCCGGCCTTTGCAATCCCGGGCGGGGCTCTCTGCTTCTTCTGGCTGCAAATATCCCCGCCGGAGGCTCCCTGCCCCGGCCCATCGCCCGAACCTCAGGGATACCTTGGCTCGCGCCCCATCAGCTGATCCAGCTGCCAGCCGATCCAGCCGTGCGGGATGAAATGCCCGCCGGGATGCTGGTCAAGCGTGACGCGCCCTTGCCCGCACCGGTCCCAGACAAACCGGGTGAGGGTCAGCCAGTCCACGGCCTTCCATGCGCCCTCTTTGCGGACCTCTCCGCACCCCAGTGCCTCGCGCCACAGAGCCACGGGATACATCTCGTCACCTCCCGGGCCCGTGGGGTACTCCATGACCGTGTCGACCAGACCGTGAACATGCCTGACCTCCCGCGGTGCGGTCGCGCAGTCTTCGGCCTGATCCAGTGTTCCGGAAATCGACAACAGTGCCGCGACGTCCGCGCCGTCTTCGCAGACAAACCTCCACGCCATCGCGCCGCCCCAGGAATAGCCCGAGACGTAAATGCTCTCGGGATCAACCGGATAGCGGCTCTTGATGTCCTCCAGAACGGCCCGGCCGAGGGCCACGTTGGCCGTGTCCTTGTTCCACCAATCCCAACTCCGGCCCGGTCCATTTGGCGCCACCAGCAACACGCCTCGCCGTCTTGTATGCCCCGCGATGCGCGCGTGGGTGACGATCAATGTGCCCTGCCTCTGCCAGCCGTGGAAATGCAGCAGCACCGGCAGCGGCGTTACGCCGTCCCAGTCATCGGGTTCGCGCACGTGGTAACTGCCCTCGGGCAGGGTGCAGGCAGTCTGCCCGGTACAGGCAACCGCCGGGGCGGGCAGGATGAGAAAAAGCAGGATCAGCGCTCGGGTCATGGCCCCTTTTACGCCAAGCGCGGCCCGCGCCAAATCACAAGCCTGTGGGGGATGGGTGACGAGCACCCATCCTACAGATGCCATCCCGCGTAGGATGGGTGCTTGCACCCATCTTTGGCACCTGCGTCAGCGGCTCAGACCGCCATGCAGCGTCGGCACATCCAGCGGCACAAAGCCGTAATGACGCAACCACCTGAGATCGCTTTCGAAAAACGCCCTCAGATCGGGGATGCCGTATTTCAGCATCGCCAACCGGTCGATCCCAAGGCCAAAGGCAAAGCCCTGCCATTCGTTGGGATCGATGCCCGCGTTCTGCAGCACCTTGGGATGCACCATCCCGCTGCCGCCAGCCTCGAGCCAGTCATCCCCTTCGCCCAGCTTCAGCTTTCCGTCTTCCCAGGAACACCGGAAATCGATCTCGGCCGATGGCTCGGTGAACGGGAAGTGGCTGGCGCGGAACCGGACCTCGATGCTGTCGACCTCGAAGAAGGCAGCCGCGAATTCCTCGAGGCACCACTTGAGGTTCGCCATCGAGATGTCGCGGTCAATCGCCAGCCCTTCGATCTGGTGGAACATCGGCGTGTGCGTCTGGTCATAATCGGCGCGGTACACGCGCCCCGGGCAAATCACACGGATCGGCGCGCCCTGCGCCTCCATCGACCGGATCTGAACCGGAGACGTATGCGTCCGAAGCACATGCGGCGGGCGATTGTCGCCTTCGTCGCGGTGCATGTAGAACGTGTCCATCTCGGCCCGCGCAGGGTGGTGGCCGGGAATGTTCAGCGCATCAAAATTGTACCAGTCGCTGTCGACCTGCGGGCCCTCGGCCACGGCAAAGCCCATTTCGGCGAAAATTGCGGTAATCTCTTCAGTGACTTGGCTGATCGGGTGGATCGAGCCCGCGGGCCGCTGGCGGCCCGGAAGCGTCACGTCCAGCCATTCCGACTTCAGCCGTTCGTCCAGCGCCGCATCGGCCAGAGCGGCCTTCTTGGCCGCCAGCGCGGCGTTGATCTCATCCTTCAGCGCGTTCAGCGCAGGCCCGGCGACCTGCCGCTCTTCGGCGCTCATCTTGCCCAGCTCGCGCATCTTGAGGCTGATCTCGCCCTTCTTGCCGACCGCTTTGACGCGCAGCTCTTCCAGCGCCGCCTCGTCCGCCGCGCCGCCGATCAGCTCCAGGTATTTGCCTTTGAGATCGTCCATCAGTCTGCCCCGCAAATTGCCCCGCCGGGGTACCACACTTGCGCGCGGGCGCAAGCCTTGGCGCGAAGGGCAAAACGCGCAGTTCTGTACATATTGCTCACTTTACCCCCTGAAAGTGAGCAGATTGCCCCCGCCGGCGCAACGGCACCGCACGTGACGTAGATCAGGCGTTAACCCTCGGGTGCTCTGGCACCATCCGTCCACATCTGGGTCACCTGGCCCGCCGCCGGGCGTCGGCATCGCTGGCCATGCCCCCTTGGCTCGCCAGCCTCGGCGCAACCGGGGTGCAAACCGCCTTGTGCGCCGGGCCCCGACCAGCGCGCCGCCCAGACTGAGGCCGCCTGCAAGGGCGGACGAAGCGCTGCGCGACATCAAGAAACAGCTGACACAAGTTCGGGATTGCATCCCGCGAACACACGCGCATGTCTTGGCGCATGGATCGCACCACGACACTTACAGATCCGGCCCGTCAACCAGGCCATCATGCAGCCCTCGAAGCCCGAGCTTTTCGCGCCTACCGCCGGGGCGACTTGGCGGTCGCAGAGCAGGCTCTGGCCGACCTGAAGAAGCTCCCATCGCAGCGGTTGACTCCCATGCTGAGCGTCGCGCAGGCGGTCTGTCTGGGGCAGCCGGACGCCGCGTGGGACCGGCTTGACCGCGCGGTTGCGGATGGGGTCCAGCCACAGACGGATCTGGAGCTTACCCTCGCGTTTGAACTGGCCGACGCAACAGACCACCACGACGACGCGGCGCGCTGGAGCGAAGCCTTGCTGCTGCGCATGCCTACGCTGAACGCAACCCGGGTGTTTTTCCGCAACGTGGCCTCAAGCAACCAAGGTGTCAGCAAGGCGCGCCTTTTGCACATCATCGAAGCGGGCGGCGCCCTGCCGGTCTTTGGCCGGCGTGTCTGCTCATTGGCCTATATGAACGAGCTTTCGCATACGGACGCTGCCGCCCTTTTGGACGTGCTTGCCGCGCGCGGTCTGCTGGACGACAAAGCCAAACGTAAACGCCGCAAGTTGGTGCAGTCGCTGCAGGTTGGCGCGCGCGAAAATGCAATCCGCATCGAACGTGCAGAAAACCCCGAGGGTGTCTTGCTGAAATTCTCGGGGCTTGGGCCACCGCGCAGCACAGACATTCCCGCAGGCAGCGCCCTGGGCGAGTTGACCAACTGGACCAAGATCGTCCTGTACGACCCCGAAGTCTTGAGCTTTATGGACGGGATCGAGCAATTGGGCCGCGGTTTCGATGCAACGCTGGCCCGGCTTGCCGCGATGCTGGACGAGCTTGGGCCAAGGGGCGGCCCAAGGGTGATCACCACGGCCTCCATCGGCGGTCTGGGCGGCTTGCAATATGCCGCCCGCCTCAAGGTTGACCGGGTGATCGCGTTCTCGCCGGTCACTGTCGCGCATCCGGATGTTCTGCACCAGCTGGGCGACAGGCGCGCGCCATCCCGGTTTGAACGGGCGCGCCGCAAATTTGCGGATGCACCCTGGAAGCTGGACGCCAAACAGGCGCTAGAGGCCGCGGAGACGCTGCCCGACATCCGGGTGATCTATGGCAAGGACCGGACCATTGATGCACGGCACGCCGAGCGTCTGCGCGGGATAAGCGGCGTGACCCTGCATCCGCTGGGCGGTGTCGACAAGCATTATTCAAGCCACTTCCTGAGGCAGGCGGGTCTGTATTCCGACGTGCTGAACGGAGAATACAGCGGTCTGGACCAGACCGACTGGGCCAGCCTGCAGGACAGCGCCCCGTCACGCTGAGGCGGCCTGCAAAGGCCGATGAAGCGACCGCCCCGCCCCCCAAAGCAAAAGGCCGCCCCGGGCTGGGACGGCCTTGAAATGACAGGGTGCATTGCGGCGGGTTTACGCCGGCAGGGCGCCTTTGGCCTGATCCACGATTGCGCCGAACGCGTCGGGCTCGTGCACGGCCAGGTCGGCCAGAACCTTGCGGTCCACCTCGATGCCGGCGAGCGCCAGACCGTTGATGAAACGCGAATACGTCAGTTCGGCGTCATGCGCGCGGACGGCGGCGTTGATCCGCTGGATCCAAAGAGCGCGGAACGAACGCTTGCGCGCCTTGCGGTCGCGGGTCGCGTATTGGTTGGCCT
>JAHDCH010000121.1:0-5208 GCA_020629995.1 Pseudaestuariivita sp.
GGCCGTCTGACGGCGCGTCCGCAGCGCCGAATGCCGCGCTTGGGGCTTTAACCCGGCGGCGGGATGGCCTAAGTGCCGGGGCACAGCAGCGGAGTGCCCATGAGCTACGAAGACCCCGGACCCGTCGAGACGACCTGGCGTGACGCGATCAGCTCGGTCGGTGACATCATCGAGGATGCGCGCAACGGGCGCATGTTCATCCTGGTCGATCACGAGGACCGCGAGAACGAAGGCGATCTGGTGATCCCCGCGCAAATGGCGACGCCGGATGCGATCAACTTCATGGCCAAGCACGGGCGCGGGCTGATCTGCCTGTCGCTGACGGGCGAGCGCGCCGATGCGCTGGGCCTGCCGCTGATGTCGACGAACAATTCCTCGCGTCACGAGACGGCCTTTACCGTGTCGATCGAGGCGCGCGAAGGCGTGACCACCGGCATCTCGGCCCATGACCGCGCCCGCACCATCGCCGTGGCCATCGACGGTGGCGCGACCGAAGCGGATATCGCGACGCCGGGCCATGTCTTTCCGCTGCGCGCCAAGAAGGGCGGCGTGCTGGTCCGCGCGGGCCATACCGAGGCGGCGGTGGACATCAGCCGCCTTGCAGGCCTGAACCCGTCGGGCGTGATCTGCGAGATCATGAACGAAGACGGCACCATGGCGCGCCTGCCCGAGCTGGTGGCCTTTGCCCAGCTGCACGGGCTCAAGATCGGGACAATCAGCGATCTGATCGCCTATCGCCGCCGCAACGACAACCTTGTCGCCGTGCGCAGCGAAGAAAAGATCACCAGCGAATTTGGCGGTGACTGGACGCTGCGGATCTACACCGACGAGACGCAGGGCGCCGAACATATCGTGCTGATCAAGGGCGATGTGACCGGGGACGCGCCGGTTCTGGTGCGGATGCACGCGATGGACCCGCTGCTGGATGTGGTGGGGTCGGGGCCCAAGGGCCGCGCGGATGAATTCCGCGACTGCATGCGCGCGGTCGAAGCCGAAGGGCGCGGCGTGATCGTTCTGTTGCGCGACACGACGATGAAGCTCGAGCCGGAGGCGGGCGTGTCGCCCAACACACTGCGCCAATATGGCCTCGGCGCTCAGATCCTGTCGTCGCTGGGTCTGGGCGAGCTGATCCTTCTGACAAATTCGCCCACGCCCAAGGTCGTGGGTCTTGATGCCTACGGGCTCGAGATCGTGGGCACGCGCAAGATATCGGAGCTGGGCTGATGGCCGCTAATGAGCAACATTACATTCTGGATCGCCCTGTCTTTGACGGGCAGGGGCCGCATGTCCTGATCGTGGTGGCGCCGTATTACAAGGACATCGCCGACGATCTGGTGGCCGGCGCCAAGGCCGAGATCGAGGCGGTGGGCGGCACGCATGAGGTGGTCGAAGTGCCCGGCGCGCTTGAGGTGCCGACGGCGATCGGCATTGCCGAGCGGCTGGGCCAGTACGACGGCTATGTGGCGCTGGGCTGCGTGATCCGGGGCGAGACCACGCATTACGAGACGGTCTGCAACGACAGCAGCCGCGCGATCCAGCTTTTGGGCCTGCAGGGCCTGTGCATCGGCAACGGCATCCTGACCGTGGAAAACCGTCCTCAGGCAGAGGCGCGCGCGGGTGAGCAGAACAAGGGCGGCGGGGCCGCGGCCGCGGCGCTGCACCTGATCGCGCTGACCCGGCGGCTGGGCGGGGCCAAAGGCGGGATCGGGTTCAAACCGATGGGTGAGGACACGATCCTTGCGACCGGAGGCACCACCGTATGATTGACGATGATTTCGGCGATCTGGACGGTGCTGATGAGGCGCCAAAGCGCCCGGCGGCCAAGCTGTCGAACAACCAGAAGCGCAAGATGCGCTCGGCCAGCCGGATGTATGCGGTGCAGGCGCTGTTCCAGATGGAGCAGGCCGGTCACAGCGTGGACCGGGTCAAGATCGAGTTCCTCGACCATCGCTTTGGCGCACCGGTGGATGACGACGAGGAGTGGATCGATGGCGATGTCGACCTGTTCCGCGACGTGATCGAACGGGCGGTCAGCCACCAGGCGCAGATTGACCAGATGACCGACCGTGCGCTGGTCGCCAAATGGCCAATTGCCCGGATCGACCCGACCTTGCGCGCATTGTTCCGCGCGGCGGGCGCCGAGATGGGTCTGAAGGACACGCCGCCACGCGTGGTGATCACCGAGTTTGTCGACGTGGCCCGGGCCTTTTTCCCCGAAGGCAAAGAACCCAAATTCGTGAACGCCGTGCTGGATCACATGGCGCGCGAAGCGGTGCCCGAAGCGTTCTGACCGAAAGGTGCGCCATGCGGCGCGCATCGCCTTCTGGGGGTATGACCCCCAGACCCCCGCATTTGGGGGCCAGCCCCCAAAACCCCCGGGATATTTTCAGCCAGAAGAAGCTGTCAGGAGGACGGCGGCTCGGGAGGCGTGGTCATGCGGTAGCGCGCGAGTTCCTCGGGGAGCAGGAGGTAGATTTCGTCGGGAGGCGTGACGAGGGCATGTTGCATCACAAGCGGGTCGATGCCCATGACGTCGAGATAGCTCATGACCTCGCCTTGACCGCGCTGGATGTTGGAAACGGCCAGAAAGGCTGGCAGCACGGTGTTTTCGCCAAAATAGTGCTGGTGCACGCCGATGGCGGCATCCGCGTCGGCGGTGCGGGTGGTGCCGGCGGCAAAGATGTAGGGGCAGGCGGACAGGCAGATGTCGCCGGCCTGCATGGTGGTGGCGATGCCGGCCTCGCGCAGGGCGCGGCCGATGGCGAGCGCGTCGCGGACCGATCCGCCCGGGGAGTGCAGGCGGATCGTGTCGGTTGAGGGCGCGCGCGCCAGAGCCTCGGTGAAGCGCGCGGCATCGCCATCGAGGATCGTGCCGGTCAGCGTCATCTGCGTGCCGTCCTGTTGGAACAGAAGCCGGGACGGCATGTCGCCGGAATTGGGCAGAGGAGTTGCCGGGCGGCCGGGCTGAGGCTCCCAGTCGGTGCGGTAGCGGCGGGTCTGGTCGCCGGGCAGCACGGGCTGGGTCAGGGACGGAGCGGTGGAAGGGTTCAGAAGACGCGGAAGCGTGGGAAGGATGTCGGTGGTCAGGATGACAATGCCGATGGCCACCTGCAACAGCAGCACAACGCGCAGCATGTACCCCGGGCCACGCGCGGGTTTGGCCGGTATATCAGAGGCTTGATCGGTCATGTTGATGGGTCCCCGTTGGGCGGCCGAGAGGCGGGGGCGGGAGGCACGGAGGGCGCGGGACGGTTGAGATCGCCTTCGACCTCGCGCAGGGCGGACACGGCGGCGCGGAGTTCGGAGAGTGTCATCGTGTCTTCGATGGGGATGCGCGATTCGCCCGCCCGCATGGCCGCCTGGGCCACGGCAATGATCAGCACCAGAACTCCCGGCAGAAGGTCAATCGCGATGGCGCCGGCCCAGGAGGGCACAAAATCGCCCGCATAGCGGATCACGGCATCAGCGGTCGAGATCGGCGTGTAGGTGGTGTCGGCCGGGGCGGGCAGGGACATCACCGCCTGGGCCGCAAGGCTCAGCGTTTCGGCGCGCTGGGCCATGGCGGCCAGCACAGCGTCGATGGTGGCCTGCTGGCCCGTGGCCACGTCGGTGCGGGTGTCCAGTTCGGGCACCACCACAACGGCGGACAGATCGGCGGCGGCACGTTCGACCAGAGGTGCAACGGAGAGCTGGCGCAGGGTGGCGATCAGGCCGGCAAGGCGCACGGCCTCTTCGGAGAACAGGATCGAGCGCGCCTCGACCGAGCCGGTTTCGACGGTCAGCGCGCGCATGCGCGACAGGATGGCGTTGCCTTCGTCAAAGGCGGCATCCACGCGCAGGCCCTGGGCGGCGATCTGCGCCTCAAGGCCCTGAAGTTCTTCGCTTTTCTGGCGAAGGATGCGGAACACGGCACCGCGCCCGGCAAGGCCGGAAAGATCGCCTGCGGCCTCTTGTTCGGACAGATCCTCGAGCGTCTGGCGCATCCGCGCGACGTCCCGTTCGAGCGACTGGCCGGACACCGCGATCAGGTTCGCCTGTTCCAGCGCGGTCTGATAGTCCTGCACGGTGCGCGCGAGGTGCTGTTCCACCGCGGCGGACCCGGCCAGAGCGGCGGCATTCAGCCAGGAGGACATCGCCACGATGGCGACCGATCCAAGGCACATGGCCACGAACAATTGCGCCCGCCGTCCGGCCGTGCGGATCGCGGGGAAAAGCCGCATAAGGTACGACCAGAACACGAAAATTCCGACTGACACGGCGATGGAATAGGCCGCCGCCGCGAGAAAGCTGAGCGCACCCGTTTCATCCAGCAAAGAGGACACCCCAAGGTAGGTGTAGATCCCCGAAGCACAGGCCAGAACGCCCAAGGCGGTGCCCGTGATCGTGTCGAGCCAGCTGAGATGTTCGGAAATCTCGCGCGCCTGGCGCAGCTCGTATCCGGGGTTTGGCGTGTCAGGCATGGAGGGCGGTCCTTGGGTCTGTGCAGCCGATCCATAGCGGCGGAGTTTCGCGCAATGCGCAAGCAATTCACGCTTTTTTGTGAAAAAAGAGGCAGGATCACGCCACGAGCGCTTGATGTTTGCGGACAGAGGCGTAGGTTTGAGACGTAGACGGAGGGGAGCGTGGGTATCATGCACAGCCGCTTGGCAGACGCATTGAAGGCCTTGAAGGATTTCATCGACAACCTGGTCGAGCCGCAAGGCGCGCGCGATTACATCGCGATCCCGGTCAAGGTCGACAAGCCCAAACGCAAGATCTGACCGATCTGCAACAGACATGTGTGACAGCCCTGGCCGAAACGCCGGGGCTTTGTCGTTTTGGGAGCGGGCGGCAGGCAGGCACGCGAAATTCTGTACATGATGCACACTTTGCCCCCCGAAAGTGAGCAGATCGCCACCGTCCCGCGCAACGGTCAGACGTTGACAGGCGGTTAACGGAGACTGGCAGTTAACGGAGACTGGCGGTTAACGGAAAACGGGCCGCATGAGAGGGGGGCGATGTGACGGGACCGCGCCAACCGGTCGGTACTCTCATTCCCGAGGACCTGTATATACAGGTGGGCGCCAGGTAACCGAACCAGGGCTCGGACAGAGCCAGCTCCCTCGGAATTGCTTAAGGCCACCGGAATGCTACCAATATCGAGAAGGGCAGAACCCGTCACGCCCTGAGATAGGGCGCGGGCGTCCGGGCCGCAAGGGCCGGGGCCGA
>JAHDCH010000121.1:5308-7688 GCA_020629995.1 Pseudaestuariivita sp.
CCCGTCACGCCCTGAGATAGGGCGCGGGCGTCCGGGCCGCAAGGGCCGGGGCCGACAGAAATGCCTTGCCTGGACGTTCACTTTTTGTTCATAGTGGTGGGCATGGATGATCTTGCGCCTTCCCTGCAACCCGGTCAGCTGCTTGCGCGCGGCGTGGTGCGGCATATGGCGTCGCTGGGCATGGCGGCGATCGAGGAGTTCACGCCCGAAAGGGGCAAGCGCGTTGACGTGATGGCGCTGAGCCCCAAGGGCGAGATCTGGGTGATCGAATGCAAGTCGAGCCGCGCGGATTTCATGAGCGACGGCAAGTGGGAAGGCTATCTTGAGTGGTGCGACCGGTATTTCTGGGCGGTGGACGCAGACTTTCCGACCGACCTTTTGCCCGAGGGCACAGGGCTGATCATCGGCGATGCCTATGACGCCGAGGTGCTGCGCATGGCGCCCGAAGACAAGCTGGCGGCGGCGCGGCGCAAGGCGGTGATCCAGAAGTTCGCGCGCCACGCGGCCCTGCGGTTGATGCGCACGCGCGATCCCGGGGTGCATCTGACGGACTATGTGTAGGATGGGTGCTTGGCACCCATCGCGCCCGGGCTGACGTCAGCTTTTGCGCTCGGCCATCTTGGCGGCGGCCAGCAGCTCTTCGGCGATCTCGCGGGCCTCATCAGGTTCGAAATCCATCGGGATCTCGATCTTGTCCGAATAGACAAAGAGCCGGACCATGCCCTGATCGGTGGGGCCGATCTGCAGGTTTGCCTCGATCTCGCGTTCGCTGTTGATGCCCATGGGGGTCCGCTCCGTGATCCTGTGCGCGGGGGGTAGCGCGAAACGGCCTTGCGCTGCAAGACGCCTGTTGCCACGCTGGGCGCGTGACCCGCCTGCGCCTGTATACCCCTGAAGATCATGCCAGGCTGACGCAGGCGCACGGAGCCCTTTATGCACGCGACGAAGGGTTCGATGACAGTTTCGCACCGCTGGTCTCGTCAATCCTGGACGCCTTCGAGGCAGGGCACGACCCGGCCCGAGAACGCGGCTGGATTGCCGAAGACGACGCAGGCCCGCTGGGGTCGATCTTTTGCGTCGACGCAGGGGGCGGCGCGGCCAAGCTGAGGCTGTTCCTGACGGTGCCGCGCGCGCGGGGACGGGGGCTGGGCGCACGGCTTTTGCAGACCTGCACAGGGTTTGCCCGGGGCGCGGGGTACAGCGAAATGGTCCTGTGGACCCATGCCGAACACAAGGCCGCCTGCCGGCTCTACCAGCGCAGCGGGTGGCGGTGCACGGCCTCGCGGCCCGTCCGGGCGTTTGGCGTGGACCTGACCGAGCAAACTTGGCAGCTGTCGTTTCAATAGGGTTGCAATCGCGCGGAACGGGGGATATTTCACCGCGCAGTGCCGCCTTAGCTCAGTTGGTTAGAGCGCCTGATTGTGGATCAGGAGGTCCCCCGTTCGAGCCGGGGAGGTGGTACCACCCTTCATCACACCCTCAGAACAGCGCATTATTCGACCAAGTCCACCGGTATGGTCTGGCGCAGGGTGCCGCCGGTGTCGTAGATCAGGATCGCATCGCGCAAGGCCACGGCATACCAGCCGGGGCCATATGTGACGGCAATTGGCATGGCGCCGTCCGGCAGGGTGATGGCCTCGGGCAGGGGCGGCGCGGGTGGCGCGGCGTTCAGGCGCATCACCAGCAGGGCCACGATCACGGCGATGCCGACGATCATCACCGCGCTCAGCGTGCCGGTGAGCAGTTTGAGAAAGCGCAGCGTGCCTGCGTCGATTGGGGAGTTGGGCTGGGTGTCCATCGCGAAAGTGACCTTTGAGATCGCGGCGGCGCCGCCACCCCGCCTTGATAAGGCGCTGGCGCGGGATGTGCCAGAGGAGGCAAGCCTCAGCCGGTCGCGCCTCGCCCGGCTGATCGCCGAAGGCGCGGTGCGTGTGGGCGGGGCGGTGGTGACAGATCCCCGGGCCAAAGTGGCCGAAGGCACGACGATCGAGATTGCCGTGCCCGAAGCGGCCCCCACCGACATGAACCCCGAAGAACTGCCCCTCGACATCCTGTACGAGGACGACGCGCTGATCGTGGTGAACAAGGCGGCGGGCATGGTCGTGCATCCCGCCCCCGGAACGCCGGGCGGCACGCTGGTCAACGGTTTGCTGCACCATTTCGGAGGAGACCTGTCGGGCGTGGGCGGCGTGCAGCGCCCCGGCATCGTGCACCGGATCGACAAGGACACCAGCGGTTTGCTGGTGGTGGCCAAGACCGACGCAGCCCATCACGGGCTGGCCGAGCAGTTCGCCGCCCACACGGCGCACCGCGTCTATCGCGCGGCCTGTTTCGGAGTGCCCGACGTGGGCGATCCAAGGCTGGTCGGGGTGCGCGGCGT
>JAHDCH010000122.1 GCA_020629995.1 Pseudaestuariivita sp.
TGCCGCAGACGATGGCGGGCGCGAACATCCACATGGGGATCATGGCGGGGAAGTTGAACGGGGTGATCCCGGCGGTGACGCCGAGCGGCTGGCGCATCGAGTACATGTCGATGCCGGGGCCGGCGCTGTCGGTGAATTCACCCTTCAGCATTTGTGGCGCGGCGATGCAGTATTCACAGACCTCAAGCCCGCGGATCACGTCGCCTTTGGCGTCAGGCAGGGTCTTGCCGTGCTCGCGCGAGAGGGCCTCGGCCAGGGCATCCATGTTCTGGTGAAGAAGGTCGACGAATTTCATCATAACCCGCGCGCGGCGCTGCGGGTTGACGGCGGCCCATGCGGGCTGGGCAGCGGCGGCAATCTCGACGGCCTTGCCGACCTCGGTGGTGCTGGCCAAAGGGACCTTGGCCTGAACTTCGCCCGTCGCGGGGTTGAAGACATCGGCAAAGCGGCCCGATGTGCCTGGGGTGTTGGCACCGCCCATGTAATGGCTGAGTTCCTGCATGGTTTCCTCCCGAATGCTGGTTTGGGGCGCAGCATAGGCTTGCATTTGCGCGGCGAACAGGGGCAAGGCTGCGGAAGGGCTTTGCAAGAATGCGGGTGCGGATATGCAAAATTGGGATGACGTGCGGGTATTTCTGGCGGTCGCGCGCGGTGAAAGCCTGACGGCGGCGGGCGCGCGGTTGCGGCTGGACGCGGGGACCGTGTCGCGCAGGATTGCCCGGCTCGAGGCGGCAACGGGCGCGGTGCTGTTCACCCGTTCGCCCCAGGGCCACGCATTGACCGAGGCGGGTGCGCGGCTGGCCCGCCATGCCGAGACCGCCGCGCAGGCGATGGCGGCAGCGCAAGAGGACGTGCAGGGCGATCCGCAAACACTGAGCGGACAGGTCCGGATCGGAGCGCCGGATGGCTGCGCGAATTTCCTGCTGCCACAGGTTTGCGCAGAGCTGGGGGCGGCGCATCCGGGGCTGGATGTCCAGATCCTTGCGCTGCCCCGGGTGGTGAACCTGTCGCAGCGCGAGGCGGACATGGCAATCACCGTGTCGCCGCCCACCGCGCAGCGGCTGATGGTGCAGAAGATCAGCGATTACAGCCTGCATCTGGTGGCACATAGCGATTACCTAGACCGTCACCCGCCGATCCGGAGCCTGGCCGATCTGAAGGGGCACAGGGTGGTGGGATACATCCCGGACATGATCTTTGACGCCGAACTGGACTACTTGCGGGGGCTTGGTGTCAGCCGGGTGCCGCTGGCGTCGAACTCGGTGTCGGTGCAGATGGCCTGGGTGCGTCAGGGGCTGGGGATCGGGGTTGTGCACGCCTTTGCCGTGCCGCAAGGGCAGGGGTTGCGGCGCGTGTTGCCGGCCGAGGTGAACCTGAGCCGCACCTTTTACCTGGTGCGCCATGCCGAGGATCGCAGGCGCGCGCGCCTGACCCGCTTTGCCTCTGAATTGGTGGCCGGCTTGAGGGCGGAATTGCGCAAAACTTGACAGGTCCGGGGCCAAACGCGCAGGCTGAACCCCTGTTCTGAGACTTTTGACCCCGGAGGCCGCCATGAAAATCCGCGATGTGCTTAATGCCAAACCGTCCCGAGCGTTGGTCAGTGTGGCGCCGGGGACGGGGATCCGCGATGTGCTGAACACGCTGGCGGCGGAAAAGATCGGGACGGTTGTCGTGTCGCCGGATGGCAAGGCTGTCGCCGGAATCCTGTCCGAGCGTGACATCGTGCGCGCCATGGCCCGCACCGGTGCCGAGGTTCTGAACGGCACAGTCGATGAGTTCATGACCGCCAACGTCATCACCTGCGCGCCGGACGAGCCGCTGGACGGCGTTTTGGCCACGATGACGGATGGCCGGTTCCGCCACATGCCGGTGGTCGAGGACGGCGCGCTGATCGGGCTGATCACGCTGGGCGATGCGGTCAAGGCGCGGCTGGACGAGCTGGCCTATGAAAGCGACGCGATGAAGGACATGATCATGGGCCATTGAGGCGCGCGGCGTCACCGGTTGCATCGCGCGGCGCATTGGTGTCTGACTAAGCGCCGACAGACCACCTTTCGCGGAGGGCGCCATGCGCATCGGCCTCTATCCCGGCACGTTTGATCCGATCACTCTGGGCCATATCGACATCATCCGCCGGGCCACGCGGCTGGTCGACCGATTGGTGATTGGCGTGGCGATCAACCGCGACAAGGGGCCTTTGTTCACGCTGGACGAACGCGTGGCGATGGTCGAGGCCGAATGCGCCAAGCTGACCGAGGCCAGCGGGGTCGAAATCGTGGCGCATCCGTTCGAGAACCTGTTGATCGATTGCGCACGCGACGTGGACGCGACGCTGATCGTGCGCGGCCTGCGCGCGGTGGCTGATTTCGAATACGAATACCAGATGGTCGGAATGAACCGCGTTCTGGATGACAGCGTTGAAACCGTGTTTCTGATGGCCGAAGCGCGGCATCAGGCGATCGCGTCAAAGCTGGTCAAGGAGATTGCGCGCCTTGGCGGAGACGTATCCAAATTTGTGCCAAAGGCAGTGGATACGGCCCTGAAGGCCCGGCTTGGCGGCTGAGATGGCGCATCTTTTTGTCTACGGGACGCTGCGCGCCAGCGCCGATCACCCTATGGGCCGGCTGCTGCGCGATCATGCCGAGCTGATCGGCGCGGGATCGATCCGCGCACGTCTTTACGTGATCGACGATCCTGATGAGCCGGGGCAGAATTTCTATCCCGGAGCGCTGCCATCGCCTGACCCGGGTGACCGCGTGTATGGCGAGCTGTACCTGATCACGCGGCCTGAACATGTCTTTGCGGCGTTCGACCGGTACGAGGCCTGTTCGCCAGACCATCCCGAGCCGCACGAATTCATCCTGCGGCAGATACCGGTGAGGATGGAGGACGGGCAACAGATCCTTGCCCGGTCCTATCTGTATTCATGGGACGTCAGCGGGGCGGAGCGTGTCCTGTCAGGACGGTATACGGACCGCGCGCCGGACGTGCGTTAGGTGCCGTAGACCGCCTTGTGCGCGATCTTGTGCGCATCGCCGCGATAGATATCGAGATCCCAAGACGTTTCGAGCGACATCGCTTCGATTTCCGACACGATGCGGTTGTAGCGCGCGCGCTTGTTCAGAACTTCGGTGATCTTGTCCATCAGGTTTGCCATGTCACGACCCTTTCATCTCGAGAGCGGTGGTGGCGCTAACAGCGCCTTGCGGTCCAAAGATATGGCAAAACCCTCACCTCACAAGCGCGGATGCTGCAATGCAGCATTGCATCTGATGCAAGGCAGAATGGGGCGCTTTCAGGCGCTGTGAGCCGTGTCGCGCAGCAGCTGTGTCAGTTCCGACTTGCGCACAAGAAGGTCTTTGCGCAGGTCAGTGGGAGCGGCTTCGATGGCATCGTCATAGGCGCGTTCGATCCAGACCTCGCCGTCGCGGACCTGTGTCATCACGTCCTGGTCGATGGTGTCGAACATGTCGCGCAGCGTCACGACCGCCTTGTTCACGGTGCTCATGAAACTGCCATTGGTGCGGGCCCCTTTGGGCAGCATCGGCAGCAGGTCCTGTGCGTGCCGTGCGTGCAGGTCACGAAAGCGGGTGGCCGTGGCGCGGAATTCGGGATCTGCCCTGGCGACCATCACGTCAAAGCCGGCTTTGGCGTCGATATGGCGCGCGTGCAATGTGGTCAGCGCGTCGCGGAATGTCTCGGTCATGTCGGTCCTCCAAAGGGATTGCTCGGAGGTCCAACGAAAAGCGCAGCCGCAGAGTTCCTGCGACGGCGCCTGTGTCATGGTTTGCCCAAGGGCGGATCAGATCAGTTTGCCCATTGCGACAGCGGTGTCGCCCATGCGGTTCGAAAAGCCCCATTCGTTGTCATACCACGCCAGAACGCGGCACATGGTGCCTTCCATGACTTTGGTCTGGTCGGTGGCGAAGATGGACGAATGCGGGTCGTGGTTGAAATCCATCGAAACCAGTTTTTCGTCGGTGACACCCAGCACGCCTTTCAGCGGGCCATCCGCGGCGGCCTGCATGGCGGCGTTGATTTCCTCGACCGTTGTCGCGCGCGCCGCTTCAAACGTCAGATCCACGACCGACACGTTGGGGGTGGGCACGCGGATCGCAACGCCATCCAGCTTGCCGTTCAGCTCGGGCAGAACCAGACCCACCGCCTTGGCCGCGCCGGTCGAGGTGGGGATCATGCTCATTGCGGCGGCGCGCGCGCGGTAGAGGTCCTTGTGCATCGTGTCCAGCGTCGGCTGGTCGCCGGTGTACGAGTGGATCGTCGTCATGAAGCCTTTGACGATGCCGACACTGTCGTTCAGCACCTTGGCCACGGGGCTGAGGCAGTTGGTCGTGCACGATGCGTTCGACACGACCAGGTCATCGCCGGTCAGCGTGTCGTCGTTGACGCCATAGACGATGGTCTTGTCCGCATCCTTGCCGGGGGCCGAAATCAGAACGCGGCTCGACCCGTTTTCCAGATGCGCCTGGCAGGCCTCTTTGGAGGTGAAGATGCCGGTGCATTCCAGCACGACGTCCACATCGCTCCAGGGCAGGTCGGCGGGGTTGCGGATCGCGGTGACGCGCATCGGGCCACGGCCGACGTCGATCGTGTCGCCCTTGACGGTCACCTCGGCCGGAAAGCGGCCATGCACGCTGTCATAGCGCAGAAGATGCGCGTTGGTCTCGACCGGGCCAAGATCGTTCAGAGCCACGACCTCGATATCGGTACGGCCCGATTCGATGATCGCCCGAAGCACGTTGCGGCCGATACGGCCAAATCCGTTGATGGCGACGGTGACGGTCATGGAGCTCTCCTTTTTCGAACTTATTCGAATGCGTGTTAACGCTAACACGAACATGTGCGCGGATACGCGCCCGGGCAAGGGGTGTCAACCGCTGGTGGAGAAGGGACGTAGGTGGCTAGCGCCAGAAGGCCAGCCATTCGATCGCGTCGAGGAACTTTTTGCCCATGAACAGCAGCGCTGTGCTGTCGTTCAGCAGCACATCGGCGGCGATCCCGAGGCCAAGCAGCACGAACAGGACAAAGGCGATAGAGTTGGTCATGTCACAGGTGGTGACAGAGCAGAGGGGGCGCGGTCAAGGGCCGAGCGCCCCCGCTGAAAATCAGTGCAGGAGCTGGCCCATGGCGGCGGCCGTGTCGGCCATGCGGCACGAAAAGCCCCATTCGTTGTCGTACCACGCCAGAACGCGCACGGTGCGCCCGCCAACGACCTTTGTCTGATCGGGGGCAAAGATCGACGAATGTGATGTGTGGTTGAAATCGATCGAAACCTTGGGATCGGGATCGTAGGACAGGACACAGCCCATCCGGCCCGCTGCCGCCTCGGCCACGATCTCGTTCACATCCGCCACGGTCACGTCGCGGCCCGCTTCGAACGTCAGGTCCACGGCCGAGACATTGGGCGTGGGCACGCGCAGGGCGGTGCCGTCCAGGCGGCCTTCCAGTTCGGGCAGCACTTCCTTGAGGGCCTTGGCGGCGCCGGTCGACGTGGGGATCATCGCCATGGCTGCCGCGCGGGCGCGGTAGAGATCCTTGTGCCGGCGGTCGAGCGTCGGCTGGTCACCGGTGTAGGAATGGATCGTCGTCATGATGCCGCGCTCGATCCCGATGGCTTCGTGCAGGACCTTGGCCAGAGGGGCGAGGCAATTGGTGGTGCAGGACCCGTTCGAGATCATGCGATCCTCGGCCAAAAGGTCACGGTGGTTGACGCCATAGACAACCGTGCGGTCGACATTGGTGGCGGGGGCCGAGATCAGAACCTTTTTCGCGCCGCGGTCCAGGTGGACGGCGGATTTCACGCCATCGTTGAACTTGCCGGTGCATTCCAGAACAACATCGACGCCGTCCCAGTCCAGCTCGGTCGGCTCGTAGGTCGACATCACCTGCATGGGGCCGCGGCCAAGGTCCATCGTGTCGCCCTTGACGGTAACGTCCCCGGCGAAGCGGCCATGCACGCTGTCATAGCGCAGAAGGTGGGCATTGGTTTCGATCGGGCCGGTGGCGTTGATCTTGACGACCTGCACATCGTTGCGCGCGCTTTCCGCGATATGCGCGAGGGTGCAGCGGCCAATGCGGCCAAATCCATTGATGCCCACGGTGACGGTCATGCCGATCTCTCCTGCTCAAGGTCGTCCTTGGCGATGTGACTACACGTAAATTGTGACCGGGCAATGGAGAATTCGTATATAAATTGGGGTGTTAGCGATAAACCTTGGCTGGATTGTGGTGGTGGCGCTAACGTTTGCGGAAACAGTTTGGGGCGAGGGCAGGCGGATGACGGGATGGGCTGAGGGCGCGATTTTGCTGGGGCGCGTGCTGATCGCGGCGCTGTTCGCCGCTGGTGCGGTGCAGAAAACGCTGGACCCGGGCGCGGCACAAGCGCTGCTCGAGGCGTCGGGATTGCCCGGCTTTCTGGTCTGGCCCGCGCTGGTCTTCAACGCAGGCGCGGCGGTGCTGCTGGTGTGGGGGCGGTGGCTGGTGCCGGTGGCACTGATGCTGGCGGGCTATTGCGCGGTGACCAGCTGGTTCCACCTGATCCCCGAGGATCCGTGGCAGATGTCGATCTTTGTCAAGAACTGGGCGATTGCCGGGGGCTGCCTTGTGCTGGCCGGGCAGGCGGCGTCTGCGCGAGGGTGAACCCCGCGCAGACAGAGGACTAGAGCAGAGCCTTTGCAGCCTCGGCGGCGGCTTTGGCCGTGATGCCGAAATGCTCGAACAATTGATCGGCAGGGGCCGAAGCGCCAAAGCTGTCCATGCCGACAAAGGCGGCCTTGGCTTCACGCCCACGCTCACCCAAGAGCCAACGGTCCCAGCCCTGACGCACGCCCGCCTCGATGGCGACGCGCACGGCGCCTGCGGGCAGAACGCGCTTGCGGTAGGCTTCGTCCTGCTGGGCAAAAAGTTCCATGCAAGGCATCGAGACAACGCGGGTGCCGATCCCTTCGGCCTGCAACATCTCGCGCGCCTCCATCGCCAGCGACACTTCCGAACCGGTCGCCATCAGGATCACCTGACGTTTACCTTCGGCATCGGCCAGAACGTAAGCGCCCTGCGCGGTCAGGTTCTTGGACTTGTGCGCGGTGCGGACGGTCGGCAGGCCCTGACGGGTCAGCGACAGGACCGAGGGCGTTGCCTCGGAGGTCAGCGCGATTTCCCATGCCTCGGCGGTCTCGACCGTGTCGGCAGGGCGGAAGACCATCGTGTTGGGCGTTGCGCGGCTGATCGCCAGATGCTCGACCGGCTGGTGCGTCGGGCCGTCTTCGCCCAGACCGATGCTGTCGTGGGTCATCACAAACACGGTCGGGATCTTGGACAGCGCCGCCAGACGCATCGCGGGGCGGGCATAGTCGGTAAAGCACATGAACGTGCCGCCATAGGGGCGGATGCCGCCGTGCAGCGCCATGCCGTTCATCGCCGCCGCCATGCCATGTTCGCGGATGCCGTAGTAGACGTAGCGCCCCTTGCGGCTGTCGGTATCAAAGACGCCCATGTCGGCTGTCAGCGTGTTGTTCGAGCCGGTCAGGTCGGCCGAGCCGCCGATGGTCTCGGGCATGACCGGGTTCACAACCTCCAGCACCATCTGGCTGGATTTGCGCGTGGCAGCCTTGGGTTGGGTCTCGGACACCTGCTTTTTCAGCGCGCGGATCACGCCAGC
>JAHDCH010000123.1 GCA_020629995.1 Pseudaestuariivita sp.
AGCGCATTCACCACCGGACAACCCTTTTACATTGATGGAGGCTGGTCAGGATGACCCGCAAAATCGGTATCGAAGACTTGCGATCACGCAAGTGGTTCATGAACCCCGACAACCCCGAGATGACCGCGCTGTATCTTGAGCGGTACCTTAACTACGGCCTGACGCGGGAAGAGCTGCAGTCGGGCAAGCCGATCATCGCCATCGCCCAGACGGGCAGCGATCTGTCGCCCTGCAACCGCCACCATATCGAGCTGGCCAAGCGGGTGCGCGACGGCATCATCGCGGCGGGCGGCACCTGTATCGAAGTGCCGGTGCACCCCATTCAGGAAACAGGCAAACGCCCCACGGCGATGCTGGACCGCAACCTGGCCTATCTGTCGCTGGTCGAAAGCCTGTACGGGTACCCGATTGATGGTGTCGTCCTGACCATCGGGTGTGACAAGACCACGCCGGCGCTGTTGATGGCGGCCGCCACGGTCAACATTCCTGCCATCGCCCTGTCGGTCGGCCCGATGCTGAACGGCTGGCACGAAGGCAAGAGGGCAGGGTCGGGCACGGTTGTGTGGAAAGCGCGCGAGCTGCACGCCGCCGGCGAAATCGACGATGACGGGTTCATGGAAATGGTCGCCTCATCCGCGCCCTCGGTCGGCTATTGCAACACGATGGGCACGGCCACCACGATGAACAGCCTTGCCGAGGCGCTGGGGATGCAGCTGCCCGGCTCGGCCGCGATCCCGGCGCCCTACCGCGAACGCGCGCAGATGGCCTATCAGACCGGCCGCCGCGCCGTTGAGATGGTGTGGGAAGACCTGCGCCCCTCGGACATCATGACGCGCAAAGCGTTTGAGAACGCGATCGTCATCAATTCGGCGATCGGGGGCAGCACCAATGCGCCCATCCACCTGAACGCCATCGCGCGGCATCTGGATGTGCCGCTGTCCAATGACGATTGGCAAAAAGTGGGGCATCACATACCCTTGCTGGTCAATCTTCAACCTGCTGGAGAGTACCTCGGCGAGGAATATCAACGCGCCGGCGGTGTGCCCGCGGTGGTGGGTGAGCTGCTGCGGGCCGGACTGCTGCCGCACCCGGATGCCATGACCGCGAACGGGGCCACCATGGGCAACAATTGCGAAGGCGTGCCCATCACCGACGACCGGGTGATCAAATCCGTCGACGCGCCTCTCAAGGCCGAAGCGGGCTTTATCAACCTCAGTGGCAACCTCTTTGACAGCGCGATCATGAAAACATCGGTGATTTCCGACGAATTCCGCACGCGCTATCTCGAAAATCCCAGCGATCCCAACGCGTTCGAAGGCAAAGCTGTGGTATTCGACGGACCCGAGGATTTTCACCACCGGATCGACGATCCGTCCGAAGGCATTGATGAGACATCGGTGCTGTTCATGCGCGGGGCAGGGCCCAAAGGCTATCCCGGCGGGGCCGAGGTGGTGAACATGCGCGCGCCGTCCTACCTGCTCAAACGCGGGATCACCGCGCTGCCCTGTATCGGCGATGGTCGGCAATCGGGCACCTCGGGGTCACCTTCGATCCTGAACGCGTCGCCCGAAGCGGCGGACAATGGCGGGCTGGCTTTGCTGCGCAATGGAGACACGGTGCGGATCGACCTGACCAAATGCACGGCCGACATGCTTGTTCCCGTGGACGAGCTGAAAGCCCGCGCGGACGCTCTTGAGAAAGCGGGCGGCTATCCGACCCCGGCCAGCCAATCGCCATGGCAGGAATACTTCCGCGCGTTGGTGGGACGGTTTGACGAAGGCATGACCCTGAAAGGCGCGACCGCTTATCAGGACATCTCGCGCAAGGGGCTCCCCCGCGACAACCACTAAGCCATATTGCCGGCCCCGCGCTGTGATGCGGGGGCGGCGGCACACGACAGCAAAGGACGAGTTATGAAGCTGATCCGATACGGAGAGCCGGGTGCCGAAAAGCCCGGGTTGATGGACGATGGCGGTACATTGCGCGACTTGTCCGCTCATGTAACAGACATCACTGGCTATATGCTGGATGATGCCACGCTGGGACGTTTGCGCGCGCTGGATCCTTCGAGCCTGCCTGTCGTGCCGGGCAGCCCGCGCATCGGGCCTTGTGTCGGCAATATCGGCAAATTCCTGTGCATTGGCCTGAACTATTCCGATCACGCAGCCGAGCAGGGGCTGCCGATCCCGGCGCATCCGATCCTGTTCTTCAAGGCCAACTCGGCCATCGTCGGCCCCAACGACGACGTGGTGATGCCGCGCGGGTCAGAGCGCACCGATTGGGAGGTTGAGCTGGGCGTTGTGATCGGCACCACCTGCAAATACGCGACGATGGAAAACGCGCTGGATCACGTGGCGGGTTACTGCATCGTCAACGACGTGTCCGAGCGCGAGTTTCAGCAAAATCTGACCGGCCAGTGGACCAAGGGCAAATCCTGCGACACCTATGGCCCTACCGGCCCCTGGCTGGTGACCCGAGACGAGGTGGCTGATCCGCAGGCGCTGGACATGGCGCTGTCGGTCAACGGCCAGAGGATGCAGACCGGGAACACCGCGACCATGATCTTTAGCGTGGCCGAGATCATCGTGCACCTCAGCCAGCTCTTCACCCTGCATCCGGGCGATGTGATCAGCACCGGCACTCCGCCGGGCGTGGGCGACGGGATGACTCCCAAAACCTACCTGAAGGTGGGAGACGTCATGGAGCTGGAGATCGAAGGGCTGGGCACCCAGCGGCAAAAGGTCGGACAAGATGCCTGACCTGTTTGTCATCGGGGGCATCACCGAAGAGATGCGCAGCCGTCTGGCCGGCAAGTTCACCATCCACATGGCCGAGGATATGGACGACCCCGAAGCCTGGCTGGACGCCAATGGGGCAGGAGTCGCGCATGTGGCCACCAATGGCCATGACGGGGTCAAGCCGGCCTATATGGAACGCCTGCCGAACCTGAGGATGATCAGCTGTTACGGGGTGGGCTATGATGCGATCGACACCGGGCTGTGCAACGATCGGGGGATCATCCTGACGCATACCCCAAACGTGCTGAACGCCGAAGTGGCGTCAACCGCGCTGATGCTGATGTTGATGTGTTATCGCAATGCCTTGGCGGACGAAGCTCATGCACGCTCCGGCGCGTGGGAGAGGGACGGGAACGCGCCCCTCAGCCGCTCGGCCGACAACCGGACAGTTGGCATTCTGGGCATGGGCCGCATCGGCCACGAGATTGCGCGCAAGCTCAGCGTTCTTGATCCCACGATCCTTTACCACACGCGCAGCCCCAAGGATGTCCCGTTCGAATATGTGAACAATCTAAAGGACATGGCGGCCAAAGCTGATGTTCTGATTTGCATCACGCCCGGCGGCGCGGCGACCAACAAGCTGGTCAATGCCGAGGTGCTCGAGGCGCTGGGGCCAGAGGGCCTTTTGATCAACGTCTCGCGTGGGTCAGTGGTGGACGAGGCGGCGCTGATCGAGGCGCTGCAATCGGGCAAGCTGGGCATGGCCGGTCTGGACGTGTTCGAGGCCGAACCGCATATCCCGGACGCGCTCAAGGCGATGAGCAACGTCGTGCTGTTGCCGCATGTCGGCTCGGCCACGGTAGAGACGCGTGCGGCCATGGGCGCGCTGGTGGTCGACAACCTGCTCACGCATCTGGCGGACGGCACGGTGATCTCGCCCGTGCCGGAATGCGCGCATATGGTCTAGGCTCCGCGCGGCCGTGTGCGGTCCAGCTCGGGCGTGATTGGAATATGCTCGTCTTCGTCGCCCGGGGGCAGGCGGAACGGGCCTGCTTCCCAATCCGCGGCTTTCCAGGCCTCTTTTGCGGCTTCGATCCGGTCGATCGAGGACGAGACAAAGTTCCACCAGATATAGCGGCCTTCGTTCATCGTGGCGCCGCCCAGTGCCATCAGCCGCGCGCCTTGCGGGCCTGCCTTGACGCTGAGCCGGTCCCCGGGACGGAACACCATCATGCGGCCCGCCTCGAATACATCGCCGGCGATTTCCACTGACCCTTCAGTCACATAGAGCCCGCGGTCCTCGTGATTGTCGGGCAGCGGATATTGCGCGCCGGGATGCAGAACCACATCGAGGTAAAAGGTTTCGGATTGCATGGTCACCGGGCTGGTCATCCCGTGCGCCGATCCAAGGATCAGCGTCGCCTCGGTGCCGCCATCGACGATCCGGGGCAGGGCACCTGATTTGTGATGTTCGAACTCGGGCGCCATGTCTTCACGGTCTTCGGGCAAGGCGATCCACGTCTGGATGCCGAACAGCTTGTGCCGCTTGGCGCGCGTCTCGGCGCTGGTGCGTTCGGAATGGGTGACGCCACGGCCCGCAACCATCCAGTTCACCTCACCGGGATAGATCATCTGGTGTGTGCCGAGGCTGTCACGATGCTCGAACTCGCCCTGGTACAGATAGGTGACGGTGCCAAGACCGATATGAGGATGCGGGCGCACGTCGATGCCACCATCGGTGATGAACTCTGCAGGACCCATCTGGTCAAAGAAGATAAACGGACCAACCATCTGCCGTTTCGGACTGGGAAGCGCACGGCGCACTTCAAACCCACCCAGATCCCGTGCGCGCGGCACAATCAATGTCTCTAGCGCGTCCGCACCAGATGCGGGGCATTCGGGGTTCTGTGTCGGGTTCCAGCTCATGGTGCGTCTCCTTGCTGTGGATCAAGATAACCACGACAGGGCACAGCGCCAGAGGCCGCACATGTGCTGTGCGGCATTGGGTATATGCGTTTCGCATAATGGTAATTATGTTAAAATAGTAGCTGGCACGCCGTGGCGTAAAAACGCGCGCTATCAGCAACTTACAGCGCTTTACTCACCTCAGACACGAGCCCCCCAACACACTGGGTACCACGTATCAGTCAAATCCGACACCCTGACCCGCAGCGCGTTTCATGGCGTCTTTCCAAATGGTTAACGGTGACCTCACGCAAGGGTTCTAGCGTGACCCCCACATCAGCTCTCTGCCTGTTCGAGAGCTTGCGGGAGATCAGGTCATGCCGAACACGCAGCTGCACACATTCCGGTTTCACGGAGGCTTTCGCCTCACCAGCGCGGCTGGCGTCCTTGAATTGCCCTTTGGCACGCTGGACGTGCGGCATTTTGCGGATTCTGCCAACGGCGCGCTTCTGGAATGGCGGCGCGCTGATCTTGACGAAGACGAAACCAAGACAGTCGCCAAACCGCTGAACTGGCACGCCGAAACGCAAGGTGTCTGGGATAAGCTGACAGACGCGGCGCAATCAAACGCGCAGCACGTTGTCTTTGCCATTGGACAACCGGTGGATCACGACGCCGGGATATTCAAGGCGCTCGAGGTGAACGGCATCGTCGCGCTGGACCGTATTCGCGCCGACGACATGGAGCGCAGGCTTGCCAAAATCGATTTACGCATCCCATGCGTGACTGAAGGCGCAGCCGCCGGTGAAAATTTTCTGCGGTTGGGGCAGGCCGAAACGGCAGGCGGCACACCACAGTTTGCCTACACGTATCAGGTGGCGTTTCCCCTGCCCTGCGGCATCAAGCACAAGAACTATACCAGCGCCCGCAGCTTTCTGCCGCTGAGCGGCGAGCATCTGGTGCATCAGCCCGACCAAACGCAGCTGCAAAAACCGCGGCGAGTGATGTCGCCAAACCTGAACGGTCACAGGATCGATCATACCTTTGATGGCGACGGTCCTCGGTTCGGGGATTTCACGATCGGGCACTACGGCGCCGAGGGTGCCAATCTGGATCTGCATCCGCATCTGATCCTGGACAATGAAGGCCTGGCAAAGGCCCTGAACCTGCTTGCGGGAGCCTCCAAAGGTCGCGCGCCAATCAAAAACGATCCGGCCTCGCACAACGTGCTCAGCTTCAAAGCGGGCAAGGACGAAGCATTGCTGAGGGTTACGGCGCGCGCACAAGCGATGGCAGCGTCCACCAATGTGCTGCAGCTGAATTTTGAAGCGCAGCTTGGCAAGATGATCCCCGCACTGAACACGCGCGTGACTGTCGAGGCCGAGTTTTCCGTTCAGGCATCAGATGCGGCTTTGGCTGCGGGATCGGACTATGGGTGCGCAGCGCAGCTTCGGGTGATGTGTAACACCACCCCGGGTGCCGGGAGCGACCCGTTCTCTGTTCTACGGGCCAACCGCTGGATGGCCGCCGAACGGTCAGGCTTGGACGAAACCCGGGCGCAGCCACAAAGCTTTTTGCCCGACCTGGCGATCCCGGGATCGCATGACCCGGTGGGCCTTGGTGCGCGGGTGGCGGTTGTTGGCCAGATGTCCGGCGGAGGGTCCGGCGCCCTGCCCCGGATCACGATCGATCCCGTCCATGGGGATGCGCCGCCCGTGACGGTCACCGTTCTGGGCTTTGGCGGCTCCGAACCGGGCACGGCGCGTGACACTGTTTCGCTGCGGGCCAACTTTCCTGGCGTGCATGTCGGCCCCGAGGGTCTGGGCGACGGGGCAACGGATGCGCACCTGTTCCACATCCGGCTTGTCAGGGATCCCTCTGCGCTTGAGAGCGAGCCGACACGCAGCGAAATCCGGTATTTGCTGGAGGACGACGCTGACCGGCTGAACGGCACCCATTCGAATTCGCACCACAGCGACGTGCTGCACGCCCAGTTGGGCAGCCTCGAGATGCGCGGCGTCCTCCCGCCCCAAGGGGCCGGCACACGGCTGTTTGCCGCTGGCGAGCGCGGTTGGCTGCATCTGCGACCAGGGCCGAAAGACACGGAGCGGCCCGAGCTGAGCGTGCACCTGCCGCTGGCGCTGTCCGACACGCGCCCGGTCACCAGCGATCTGCCGCACGGCGTCCGCGACAGGATGCGCGACGATTGGCTGATCCCCGCGCGCCCGGCCACCGACGCAGCCAGCCGCGAGACCAATTTCGTGCTGACCGTCACCGAGGACATCGGCCCCGAGCAGGATCATCACCTGACGGCGGCTTTGTTCGAAACCTCCCTGGGGGGTGCGCGGGGCTTTGACGACGTGCTCGTCACCCGCGCGCCCTTTGGGATGATGCGGCTGCGGCGGCCGCCCCTTGCGGCGCTGTCTTCGGATGCGTCGAGCAACGTCGCCACCTACGACAGCGATACGCGCAGCTGGCAGTTCCGGCGCGGCGACGCGCTGGTCCCGGTCAGCTTTCCGGCCGGCACGCTGGGCGAAAGCATGGACAAGCCCGGGCGCCGCACGATCACCGACAGCGAAGGCGACACCCCGGATGTGCGCAGCCGGCTGAGCGGGCCGTCGACCCTGTGGGCCGACACGGCCGAACGTGGCCGCGCCTTTGGAACGCCCGAGCACAATGCACGCGATCTGTTTGGTCAATGGACCGACGCAGGACCCGGCGCAGAGCTGGCGGGATTTGTCACTGAACTGGCCTACAGCCTGTCCACCGCATGGAAGCGTCCTCGGAACACAACCGCGTTGACGCCCGCCGTGCGCATGGCCGAGACGGGCACCCTGATGGGCCGCATCGTTGCCGGGCGCATCAGCACGGACCCGGGGGCCAAGGCGTACGAGGACCGTCTGTCAAAGCTGGTTCAGGCCGTGACCGCGCGCCCGCAACATCTGGAGGCGCTGACGCACGATCCAGATGGCCCCTTGGGCTATGCGCCGGCGGCGTTCCGCGACGGGCTGACCTTTGCGGGGCG
>JAHDCH010000124.1 GCA_020629995.1 Pseudaestuariivita sp.
GCAAGCGCCGATGCAGGGCTGGGCAGCGCGGGCTTTTCGATCAGCATCGACGGCGCCACCATCGCCGGCGCGCCTGCACCCCGGGCGCCGGTGGTGCCTCAGCGGGCGCAGGACATCGCGCTGACCCGCGCCAATGTCGATGTCACCTACGACGGGCTCAAGACCGCGCCGCGGCTGAACGTGTCGACCACCGACCTGTCCTCGGGCGCGCGCGCCGGGCAGCCTGTCAGCTTTCGCGCCTCGACCAACTATCCCGCCTACATCGCCCGCGCCGAAGTGCGCGTGATCGACCGCGCCGCGCCCGGCGGGCCGCGCAATGTGGCGACCCTGCCCATCGCGCCCAACGGCACCGCCGATTGGGTCATGCCGGGCACCGGGTCGGGCCAGTTTGCCTACGTGCTGCGCGTCCATGACGGCACGGGCCGCTACAACGAAACCCGTCCTCTGCCGCTGACCCGGCTGCGCGCCGGCGGCGGCGCACCGGACCTGACCGGCCCCGTGATCGCCGCAGGCGAAGGCGAAGACCGCACTGCGATCGCGCAATTCCGCGTGCACGGCGGCGCTGTCACGGTGCATGGCGACACGCTCAGCCCCGGGCAGACCGTGCGCGTCATGGGCGAAACCGTTCCCGTGGATGCCAATGGTGCCTTTGTGGTGCAGCGCATCCTGCCGACAGGCGCGCACAGCGTCGCGGTAGACATCGCGGCTGCGGGCGGCGGCGCGGCACACTCCCTGACCCGCGACATCGAAATCCCGGCCCGCGACCTGTTCTATGTGGCCATCGCCGACATCACGGCACGCCGCAGCCAGCAAGGCCGCGATCCGGCCCGCACCGATGTAAACGGCCGGCTTGCCTTTTACCTCGACGGCGTCTTCCCGGGCAATCGCCAGCTGACCGCGTCTGCCGATACCGGCGACGGGCCACTGCGGGATGCGTTCCGGAGGCTTGACGACAAGGACCCGCTGGCGGTGCTGGACCGCCTCGACCACGCCAATGCCTACCTCACCTATGGCGATGACAGCACCGCCTATGACGACACGCCCACCAGCGGGCGTCTGTACCTGCGCTATCGCACCCCTCAGACAGAGCTTTTGTGGGGCGATTTCGAAACCGACATCACCACGCCGCACTTCCTCTACAACCGGCAATCTCTGTACGGCGCGCGCGTGACCCACGAAAGCGCCCGCCGCACCGACGGCGGCCGTCCCGTGCTGCGCTTTGTCGGCTATGCCGCACAGGCCGACATGGTTGCGCGCCGCGACGTGCTCGAGGCGACGGGCGGATCGGCATACTTTCTGTCGCATCAGGACATCTCGCCCGGCTCGGAAACCGTCACGGTCGAAACCTTAGACCCTGTCACCGGGCGCGTCGTGTCGCGCCGCGCCCTGGTGCAGGGCGCGGACTACCGGATCAATCCGGCGCAGGGCGTGCTTTTGCTGAACGCGCCTCTGGGGCGCGGCGCGAGCGATGGCGGACTTGTCCAGACCAACCCGTCTGGCGACAATGTCGTCCGGCTGGTCGTCACCTACCAGAACACCCCGGCATTCGGATCGGTCGATGGCGGATCGTTCGGCGGTCGGCTCGAGATTGCCGCGTCAGACAGGTTGACCTTTGGCCTCACCGCCGCGCGCGACACATCCGGACCGTCCGACCACACGATGATCGGCGCCGACGCGCGCCTCGCCATCGGCGAAAACAGCTTTGTCAGCCTCGAGGTCGCGCAGACCGAAGGCCCCGGCCTGGGCGAGACGTTTTCGAACGACGGCGGCCTGACCCTGTCAGCCTCCGGCAGTTCGGGCAGCGCCGGCCGGACCGCCCGCGCCTACCGGTTTGACGCGCATTTCGACCTGGCCGATCTGGGTATCGCGCAGCCGGGCTTTCTTGACATCTATGCCGAACGGATCGAAGCGGGCTTTGCCTCGTATTCCACGGACGTGGACAGCACGCAGGAGCTGTTTGGCATCAAGGCGCAGATCGCCATGACCGACCGAACCACGCTGCGCTTTGCCGCCGAGACGTTCCGCAAGGCCACCGGTGCGCGCCAGGATGAGGCCGAGCTGGCGATCACCCACGCCATGACCGATCGCCTGACGCTTTCAGGGGGGCTGTCCTGGGTCGATCAGGTCACGCCGGGCGACCCGGATCAGACCGGCAGCCGGCTCGATGCTCTGCTGCGGCTGGATTACGATCTGGCCAGCGACGCGTCGGTCTATGCCTATGCCCGCACGACGCTGCAGCGGTCTGGCGGGCTTGGGGCCGTGCACCGGATCGGCGTCGGCGGCACCGCCCAGCTAAGCGAGCGGCTGCGCCTGTCGGGCGAAGTGTCGGACGGCACCGGCGGCTTTGGCGCCGTGGCCGAGGCCAACTGGAGCCCCAGCGCCGGGCGGGACATCTACCTCAGCTATGCGCAGGATCCGCTCAGCACCCATGCGGGCGACGGCACCGGCGGCAGCCGCCTGACCTTTGGCGCCCGCACCCGCCACAACGACGCCTGGAGCACCTTTGCCGAACACGCCGCAACCCGCAGCGGCTCTGCATCCTCGCTGACCCGCGCCTTTGGCGTGACCTACACGCCGGACGACCGCTGGACCTTTGCCGGTCACCTCGAAGTCGGCACGGTCAAGGACGACGTCAGCGGCGATTTCGACCGCGCCGGGTTCAGCTTTTCGGTCAATTATTCCGAAGGCGAGGATTTCAACGCGCAGGCCAAGCTTGAATACCGCATCGAGGACGGCATCGGTGACACGCGTGACCGGCGCACCATGCTGATCGCTGCCTCGTTTGACTATCGCACCAATGACAATTGGCGCCTTCTGGGCGCTCTGGACGTGGTGCATTCGGACAGCGATCAATCCGACCTGCGCAACGGCGACTATGTGCGCGCCTCGCTGGGCTATGCCTACCGGCCCGTGGACAACAACCGCACCAATGCTCTGGTGCGCCTGACATATGTCAACGACCAGCCGGGCGAAGACCAGGTCACCGCCAACGGCACCACCGACGGACCGCGCCACCGCAGCCTGGTGTTCAGCGCCGACATCATCCACGAACTGAGCGACACCTGGACCGTGGGCCTGAAATACGGCTACCGCCGGGGCGAGACCGCCGCGCGCGGCACCGAAGACTACAGCCGCAACGACGCCCATCTGGTGATCGCCCGGTTCGATTGGCACGTGGTCCACAACTGGGACCTTGCCGTCGAAGGACGGTGGGAGCGGCAGGTTCAGTCCGGCGACACCCTGCGCGCCGGGTCCATCGCGCTCTACCGCCACATCGGCAACAACCTCAAGATCGGGGTTGGCTATGATGCAGGCACGGCGACCAACGACCTGACCAATGTCGAGTACAAAGAGCGTGGCGCCTTCATCAACCTGATCGCCAAGTTCTGACAACCGGTCAGTCGCGCCGCCCCTCAAGGTGTTTGCGCAACTTCGAGGGGCCCGCCTTCTTGCGCCCCTTGTAGGGGTTCTTGTCCCCCTGCCCGCGCAGGGTCAGCCGGATCGGCGTGCCCGGCATGTCGAAATCGGCGCGCAGCCCGTTGACCAGGTACCGCTTGTAGCTTTCCGGCATCTTGTCGGGGTGCGAACACATGACGACAAATCCGGGGGGCCGCGTCTTGGCCTGCGTCATGTAGCGCAGCTTGATCCGCTTGCCCTGTGGTGCGGGCGGCGGGTGCGCGGCGACCATCCCTTCCAGCCAGCGGTTCAGATGCGCCGTCGTGACGCGCCGGTTCCAGACGTCATGCGCCTTGAGGATCGCCGCGTGCAGCCGGTCAAGCCCCCGCCCCGTCCGGGCCGACACGGTGACCAGCGGCGCACCGCGCAGCTGCGGCAACAGCCGCTCGAACGCGTCCTTCAGCGCCTTGAGTTTGCCCTGCCGGTCTTCCTCGACGTCCCATTTGTTGACCGCCACGACCACGGCGCGACCCTCGCGTTCGGCCAGATCGGCGATGCGCAGGTCCTGCTGTTCGAACGGGATCGCCGCATCCAGAAGCACCACGACAACTTCGGCAAATTTCACCGCGCGCAGCCCGTCCGACACCGACAGCTTCTCCAGCTTTTCCTGCACCTTGGCCTTTTTGCGCATGCCGGCGGTGTCAAAGATGCGCATGGGCGTACCGGCCCAGTCGATTTTCAGCGAGATCGCGTCGCGCGTGATCCCCGCCTCGGGGCCGGTCAGCAGCCGGTCTTCGCCCAGGATGCGGTTGATCAGCGTCGACTTGCCGGCGTTGGGTCTCCCCACGACCGCGACCTGCAAAGGCTTGGCGTCGGTGATCGCCGCGCCGGCATCCGCCTCTTGGTCCTCTTCGTCATCCGCGACGTCCAAATCGACGATCGGGCCGGTGTCCTCGGCCCCCTGATCCGCCGCCTCGATCAGCGGCGCGAGGGCGGCGTGCAGATCGCCCATGCCTTCGCCATGCTCACCCGACAGCGCAATGGGATCGCCCAGACCCAGCCCGTAGGCTTCGATCACGCCCGCCTCGGACGCGTTGCTTTCGGCCTTGTTCGCCGCGACGATCACATGCGCCGAGCGGCGGCGCAGGATGTCGGCAAAGACTTCGTCGGTGGGTGTGACGCCGGTGCGCGCGTCCAGCATGAACAGGCAGGCATCCGCCATGTCGACGGCGCGCTCGGTCAGGCGGCGCATGCGGCCCTGCAGGCTGTCGTCGGTCGCCTCTTCAAGACCGGCGGTGTCGATGACGGTGAATTCCAGATCCCCCAGCCGCGCCGCACCCTCGCGCAGATCGCGTGTCACGCCAGGCTGGTCATCGACCAGCGCAAGGCGCTTGCCGACAAGGCGGTTGAACAGGGTCGATTTGCCCACGTTGGGGCGTCCGACAAGGGCAAGGGTAAAGCTCATGGCGCGGTGTCCATCTGGATCAGACCCGCGCCATACAGCATGCGCGCGTCAACGGAAAGCGTGCAACACGCCCTTGGTCGACACGACATACAGCGTGCCGCCCGCCACGACAGGTGCCGCCGTTGCGCCGCCGGGCACGGCGATCTGCTGCACCATCTCGCCCGAGGCGGGGTCAAACGCGCGGACAAAGCCGTCGTCCGATGCGACCAGCAGCTTGCCACCGGCCAGGATCGGCCCGTGATGGGCGTGGATCGCCGCGCGCCGCGTCGTGCGCCGCGTCTTGACGAACCCGGGCAGGTTCTGCGTCCAGATCACCTCGCCGGTTGCGGCTTCGATCCGCACCAGCTGGTTGAGGTCATTGACCGCAAAGATGCTGTCGCCCGCCGGCCACACAGGCGCCAGAGCGCCCATGCGAATGGTCCAGTTGCGTGCGCCCGACCCGGCGTTCAGCGCCACCAGCCGGCCCGCATGCGTGCCGACAAAGACCTGCCCGCCCGACACCACCGGATCGGCGGTGATGTCGTTGATCTTGGAGGCGACGATCCCGCGCCGCTCGCCTGCGATGGCCGCGCTCCACAGGCGCAGGCCGCCTTCGCGGAAGGTCGCCTGCACTTCGCCCGACCCATAGGCAAACAGCACAAGGCTGTCGGTCAGCGCGGGCGCCGGGCCGCCCTGCACGTTGTCCTGATCGTTGACGCCGTCGATCTGCCACCGGATGCGGCCCGAGTCCGCCTCGATCGCCCAGGCAGTCGAATCGCCCGCCACCAGGTACACCAGACCGTTCGACACGACCGGCGCGCCCGTGCCCGTGGCACCAAGCCGCTGCACCCAACGCTCCTGCCCGGTCGCGCCATCCAGCGCCACCAGGTTGCCATACGCCGTCGTGGCATAAAGCACACCGGACGCATAGGCGAACTGCCCGCCCGCCGCCTCGCCCGACCGGTCCCTTTCGGGCGTCATGTCATAGGACCACAGCCGCGCACCGGCGGTTGATGTGGCCACCACAACCGAATCGCTGTCCATCGTGTAGACACGCCCGTCCGCCACGACCGGGTCCGCGATGATGCGCTGGCGCTTTTTGTCGCCCGCACCAATGGCCGACGACCACAGCGGGGCCAGCCCACCGGCCAGCGCGGCATGCGGCACCCGGGCCGATTGTGACCCCGGCCGCTGCGCCCATGCGCTGTTCAGCTGCGCCGGCGGCAACGAAATGGCGCGCGCCTCGTTGGCGCCGGGATCAACCAGACGGAACCCTTCGCTTTCGTCGACCCCTTCGCGCAGCGCTTCGCGTTCGCCCGGCAGAATGACCTCGGGCTCCGCGCAGGCGGTCAGCAGCGCAAGCGCGCTCAGGCCTGCCATCCATGTCCAAGTTCGGCTCACCCTGGCCCCCATCTGCTCATCACCCGCTTTTGGCCCGTCTGTGCCGCGTGGCGGCATCTGCAGGCGCGGTTGTCCTGGCCCGGCCCTGGCAAAAGCGCCCGGCCGCTCCGGTCATCCGGCGTCCACCTGCGGCGGCTCGCCTCCCAGCGCCACAATCAACTGTGTTGCGCGCTGACGCAAGCCCGGCGTGGCCTCGGCATCGGCGACAAGCCGCGACAGGCGGTCGATCGCGGCCTCGGCGTTGCCCTCTTCGATGTCGATCAGCGCCAGCTGCTCTTCGGCCAGCAGGCGCACGGTGTTGCCCGGGATCGCCAGCGCTTCGTACCCGATGCGCCGCTCTGCCGCCGGGGTTTCGGTGCCCTGCGCCAGCAGCGCCTTGAAGCTGGCGATGTTGCGATAGATCGCCGGCACTTCGGACGACGTGGCAACCGTGCTCAGCTCTTGGGCGGCCGCTGCCCCGTCACCGGATTGCGCCTGCTCGGCCGCCAGCAGCAGCGACAGCATCGCCGCGCCTCCGGGCGTGTCGGCTTCGATCCCGTCCAGCGCCGCGATGCGCGCCTCGGCCTCTTCGGGCTCCAGCGCGGCAAGGATCGCGTCGCCCAGCGCCTCGGCCTTGGCGCGGTCCTGCGCGCGCGTCCATTCCGACCACGCCGCGCCGCCGACGATGGCCAGGATGACCAGCGCGGCAATCCAGCCATAACGTTTGAACAGGTGGAACAGGCGGTCGCGGCGGACCTCTTCGGTCACCTCGTCGATGAAACTGTCGGTATCGCTCACGGAACGCGCCCCTCTGGTGCTGTTTCGCCTCGGTTTACCCAGCCGCGCGCGCGGTGCCAAGCCCCGTTGGCTGCTGACGCAACCTGACAGGAGCACCTGTCAATGCCGCCTTGCAGCGAAAAACTATCTGTGTCAAAAGTGAACCGATTGGTTCAGATGTGCGTAAACTGACATTGTAACGCAGGGGAAAGCCTCTATCTCCCCCCGCAATTGCCCACGCCGCGCCCCGCGCGATTCGAAAGGCCCGAACTTATGCGTTTGCTTCCCGTGCTGACCGCGCTTCTGGTGACAGCGGTTCTGTATCTCCTCATCCTGGAACGGGACACCTTGCTGGCCTTTGCCCGGGGCGAAGACGCCAGTGTCGAGGACGTACTGGACGGCCCCAACCAGGCCAATGCGACCGAGCAGGCCACCCCGGTCGCGGTTGCAGATGCGGCGCGAGGAGACCGCGAAAAGGTGCGCGTGATCGCCCGCGCCTCGGTCGCGCAGGAAGTCGACAGCGCCGTGATCCTGCGGGGCGAGAC
>JAHDCH010000125.1:0-5995 GCA_020629995.1 Pseudaestuariivita sp.
GGCTGCCGCTGTCGAGCGCGTTCAGCGTGTCCTCGATGGCCTCGCGCTGTTCGCCTGTTGTGGCGGGGGTGATCGTGTCGCGCGCCTCCCAGGCGGCTTCGATTGCGGTTTCCAGTGCTGCGTTCGACATGGGTCGGCCCTCCGTTCACTTGTTGCGGGGCACATAGCGCCAAGATGACCCCGTGGCAATCAGCCCAAGGGATCCGGCGCAATGTTCCCGCCGCAAACCAGCACGGCGACCCTTTCGCCCGCCATCGGCTGATACGCGCCCGAGGTCAGCGCGGCCAGCGCCGTGGCTCCGGCTGGTTCGACCAATTGGCGCGTTTCCTGCCACAGCTGGGCCTGTGCTCTGGTGATCGCGTCATCGCTCACGGTTACCGATGTAACCTTGTCCCGCACGGCCAGCCCGTGTGCGATCTGGCCGATCCTTGCGGCCCCCAGCGCGTTGGCGGCGACACCCTGCGGCTGGATCACCGCGTCCGGCCCCTGCGCCAGCGCGGTGTGCAGCGTGGCTGTGCCCTCGCTTTCCACCGCGACCACCTTGCGCCGCCCGCCCAGCCACGCGAGCGCGCCCGCGATCAGCCCGCCTCCGCCCACGGCGATCAGCACTGTGTCCGCGTCCAGCCCCTGCGCCTCCCACTCGGCCATCACCGTGCCTTGGCCCGCAACCGTGCCTTCGGCGTCATAGGCATGGACCTGCATCGCTCCGGTTTCGGCCTCATAGGCCTGCGCCGCCTCGAGCGCGTTGGCATAAGCGCCCTGCACCACTGTCAGCTGTGCGCCCGTGCGTTCGATCAGTGCGATCTTGGACGGGCCTGCGATTTCGGGCACAAAGATATGCGCGCTGTGGCCCAGCCGGCTGGCGGCATAGGCTACCGCCGCTCCGTGATTGCCGCCTGAGGCCGCGACCACTCCGCCCTTGGGCACCGGCCCCTTGATCAGCGTGTTGAACGCGCCTCTGGGCTTGAACGACCCGGTGTGCTGCAACTGCTCCAGCTTCATCTCGGATGCTCCGCCGATCCCTGCCACCACCGGGGTCACTCTTGTGTGGCCCTTGATCCGCTCTGCGGCTCTGGCAACCTCGTCTGGCCCGATCATCACGTTCTCCTGACTGGTGCGCCCGGACAGGGGGCGCTACACAGGCAAAGCACAAAGGAACAAAGGCCGCCAGAGATGAAAGACGACCGTCAGAACCCCATGCGTGATGCAGGCACCGACCGCGAGGTCGCCGACCGCACCCCCGAGACGCCGCAAACCATGGCGCCGGCCTACCGGCTGGCCTTTGCCGACGAAGAATTCCTCTGCCGGGATGAACTGCGCCCCGTGCGCCTTCAGCTCGAGCTGCAAAAGCCCGAGCTGATCCTCGAAGAGCGGGGGATCGAATCCACCATCGTCCTGTTTGGCGGCGCGCGGATCCCCGAGCCTTCGCAAAAGAGCAAGGCGCGAACCAAGACGCTGGCCGGCCTGTCCAAATACTATGACGAGGCGCGCGAATTCGCCCGGCTGATGACGCTGAAATCCATGCAAAGCTATGGCCGCGAAGACGTGATCGTCACCGGCGGCGGCCCCGGCGTGATGGAGGCAGGCAACCGCGGCGCCATGGACGCGGGCGGCGCATCCATCGGGCTGAACATCGTGCTGCCGTTCGAACAGGCGCCGAACGAATACGTGACGCCCGGCCTGTGCTTCAACTTCCACTACTTTGCCATCCGCAAGATGCATTTCCTGATGCGGGCCAAGGCGATCTGCGTCTTCCCCGGCGGGTTTGGCACGCTGGACGAGCTGTTCGAGGCGCTGACCCTGATCCAGACCCAGCGCATGCGTCCGGTGCCCTTCCTGCTGTTCGGTGAAGAGTTCTGGCGTTCGATCATCAACTGGGAAGCGCTGGCCGACGCGGGCACCATCGGTGCCGATGATCTCAAGCTGTTCCAGTTCGTCGAAACCGCGCAAGAGGCGATTGACGCCATCGACAACTTTGACGGCTGATCGCCTGCGTCATTCATGAAAGGTCAGCGCGCGGGTGGCCACAGACCCGTGCCTTGACCGCGGACAGAGATCGGCCCTCGCCTCATGGCGCGGTGCGTTTGACAACCGAGGAAGTGCGCCCGCGCAGGGCAGCGTTGCCGCAAACGAAGCGTGATCCTCAGACCTTGGGCACAAGCCCCAGTTCCACGCCATGCGGCATGGTCACCAGCACCGGCCCGTCCTTGGTACGGCGCAGGCCATAGCCCTTTTGCGCCAGACGGTCGCTCAGATCCTGCGGAGAGGTCGCGCGGCGCATGTCGCGTTGCACGATGCGGAACACCTGCCGCATCACAAGCGGGTCCTGGGCAACATAGGTCATCGCATGTCTCCTGTTTGATGCGGGGTGCATCCTCTGTACCGGTGACAGGTTACGATGGCCTGAATATCCTGAAATCAGGGTCATTTCGTGGCGGGGACGGGGCCTTGCCGCTGCGGGTTGCCGGATCGCACCGCGTTTGCCGCGGCCAGCGTCTGCGCCTCAGTTCCGCGCCAGCCCAAGCGCGTCGCGCTGCCGGGTCAGCCAGGTCACGGTTGGGTCGTGCCCGCTCAGGGCAATGGCGCGGGTGTAGGCATCGTGCGCCTCGGCGCTGTTGCCTGCGCGTGCCAACAGATGCGCGCGGACGGCCCATGCGGGCTGAAACCCCGCGATTTCGGCCTTGGGCAGCAAGGCAAGCATCCTCAGCCCTTCCTCTGGCCCGGCATCCTCGCCCACCACTGCGGCATGGCTGACCGCGCCCCCCATGGTGGGCGCGATGCGGTTCAGCCCGGTGTACAGCTGTGACAGGGCGCGCCAATCGGTGCGCCCCGTGCGGCGGCGGGCCGTGTGGACAGACTGGATCGCCGCCTCCAGCTGGAACCGCCCGATCCGGCCCAGCCCCTGCGCGTGGCGCAGACAAGCCTCGCCTTCGTTCAGCAGTTGCGTGTCCCAAAGCGTGGTGTCCTGTTCGTGCACCGGCACCAGCGCCCCGTCCGCGATCCGCGCCGGCCTTCTGGCCAGGATCAGCGACACCAGCGCGAGCAGCCCCTGCGCCTCGGCCGATTTCGGCACCAGCCGTGCGGTCAGCCGCGCCAGGAACAGAGCCTCTGCGCTCAGATCGCCCGGCCCTTGCAGCCAATCAACCGACAGCGCGCCATAGATCGCCTCAAGCACCGCTTGCAACCTTGGCTCCAGCGCGTCAGCGCCGGGTGTCTGAAACGGGATGCGCGCCGCCTTGATCTTGCGCTTGGCGCGGACCAGCCTTTGGGCCATCGCCGCCGGGCTGGCCAGAAAGGCCCCCGCTATGTCCGCCGCCTCGAGGCCCAGCACCGTCTGCAGCATCAGCGGCGTGCGGACCGCGCGGTCAATCGCCGGGTGGGCGCAGACAAACAGCAGGTTCAGGCGGCTGTCGGGCAGGGTTTCGGGATCGGCTGCGTGCATCTCGGGCTCCGGTGGGGTGTCGGTCAGATCGACGCGTGCGGCTTTGCGTTGGGCGTCGATCAGCTTGCGGCGGGCGGCGGTCAACAGCCACGCCTCGGGCCGGTCCGGCACCCCGTCCCTTGGCCATGCGACCATCGCCGTGGCAAAGGCTTCGGCCAGCGCATCCTCGGCTGCGGCGATGTCGCCTGTGCGGGCTGCGACCATGGCCAGCAGCTTGCCATAGCTGTCCCGCGCCGCCTGTTCCGCGGCGCGGGTGGCGGGGCTGGTCACCCGCCCATGGCCGAGGCGCGGATTTCGACCTTGCCGGTCTTGGCCGCCGGGCATTTGCGCGCCCAGTCCATCGCGGCATCCAGATCGGGCACCTCGATGGTGAACGACCCGCCCAGCGTTTCCCGCGTTTCGGCAAAGGGGCCGTCATGCACGCGCTCTTCGCCATCCTTCAGCGTGATCGTCGTGGCCGTGTCGGCCGGCTGCAGCCAGTCGGTCGCGACAAACACGCCCGCCTCCTGCAACGCGCCGATATAGGCGCCATAGACCTCTTTCATCTCGGCCCAGTCCTCGGGGCCCAGGTGGGCGATGTCGGCGGGGTCGGTGTACAGCAGAAATGTGTATTGCATGGGTCCGGTTCCTCTTATGCGGTCACTTTGGCAAGGGTGGCGAGCCCCCGGTCAAACGTAGCGCCCATCATCCCGTCCATAAACAGGCCAAAGACGCGAAAGACCGGGTTCATCCCCATATCCGCCTGCACGGACCATGTGACCTCGGTCCCTCCGGCGACGCGGCGCAGGCCCATCGTCTGCACCGGCTTGCCCATCGCGCCCATGTCGATGTGATAGACGATGCGGTTTTCGGTCACCTCGGCCACCGTCTGCGTGCCCTTGCCGTCCTTGCCCTCAAAGGCAAAGCCGCTGCCCACGCCCGCCTCGGGGCCAAAGGGCGTGATCTTCAGGTTCGGGTCAGCCTCGGCATAGGGGTTGAACCGCTGGTAGCCGGCCGTCGAGCTGGCCAGCGCGATGATCTCGTGCGGCTCTGCGTCGATGATCGCCGTGCGCTCGACTTCGATGGTGCGCGGCAGCAGATAGGTGCCTGCGGTGGTTGCTGCCAGAACGCCGGCGGCGATAAGTGCTGTGGTCGCGAGGGTCATGTCGGGTCTCCTTGTCACTGTCCCTGAAAGCATCGGCTTTCACAGACATGACGAACGACAGACGCCCCAATCGACACGCGCCCAAAATTTTTTGCAGAAAAATTTTCAGCCCGCCGCAGACGTCTCGTCATTGGCCGCCGCCGTCAGCAAGCTCCACGCCTCCCGGTACGGCTCCAGCCAACCCGGCCCGCGCCCTATATCCAGATGCACCCGCTCGTAATCCGGCATGAACCGCCGCAGGTTGCTGTCCTTGCGCACATGGCCATTCCGCCCCGGCTCTGACAGCCATTTGGCGTGCGACTCCGCCACCGCCGCCGCCACGACGCGGCTTGGCACGACATAACAGGCCGTGGGGCCGTCAATCTCTGTGTCAAACGAGACAAAGGCATAAAACAGGCTGTCTGCCACAATGGTCTCGTGCTTGCGCGACATGTGCCAGCCGCCATCGGTGCCCTTGTTCTGTCGCGTCTTGACCTGCACCGCGCACAGCCGGTCACCCAGATCGTCGGTCACCACGATATCGCAATTCGGCACGCCCACGGGCGCTAGCGCCGCGATCATCCCGTGGCGCAGCAGCTGGCTCATCACATAATGCTCGCCCGCCGCGCCCGTAATCGAGGTCTGGCTGGCCATCTAGCCCAGCCCGGCCTCAGCCTCGATCTGTTTGCGGCTCTTGCGCGCGCGCTCGGTGGCTGACTTCAGCTGCCCGCAGGCCGCCATGATGTCCTCGCCCCTCGGCGTGCGGATGGGCGAGGCATATCCGGCCTTGTAGATGATGTCGGCAAACCGCCGGATCCGGTTGTTCGAGCTGCGCTTGTACGGCGCGCCCGGCCATTCGTTGAACGGGATCAGGTTGATCTTGGCCGGGATGCCCTCGATCAGCCTGACCAGCCTGTGCGCGTCTTCGTCGCTGTCGTTCACCCCGTCCAGCATCACGTATTCAAACGTGATCCGCTCGCTGTTCGACAGGCGTGGATAAGCCCTCAGCGCATCCAGCAGCGCCTCTATGTTCCAGCGCTTGTTGATCGGCACCAGGATGTCTCGCACCTCGTCCGTGGTTGCGTGGAACGACACCGCCAGCTGACAGCCGATCTCTTCGGCGCAGCGCGCGATCTCCGGCACCACCCCGCTGGTCGACAGCGTGATCCTGCGGCGCGACAGCGAAATCCCCTCGGGGTCCATCGCGATCTTCATCGCGTCACGGACGCTCTCGAAATTGTACAGCGGCTCGCCCATGCCCATCAGCACGATGTTGCTGAGCAGCCGCGTCTCGTCCTTCGGCTCCCCGGGCACCGGCCATTCACCCAGATCATCCCTCGCCAGCATGATCTGACCCACGATCTCTCCGGCGGTGAGGTTCCTCACCAGCTTCTGCGTGCCCGTGTGACAGAACGAACAGGTCAGCGTGC
>JAHDCH010000125.1:6095-7472 GCA_020629995.1 Pseudaestuariivita sp.
AGGTTCCTCACCAGCTTCTGCGTGCCCGTGTGACAGAACGAACAGGTCAGCGTGCAGCCCACCTGAGACGACACGCACAGCGTCCCCCGGTCTTCCTCGGGGATATAGACGACCTCTACCTCGTGCCCTCCGGCGATCCTCACCAAGTACTTCCGGGTTCCGTCCTCGCTCACCTGCCTGGTGATCAGCTCAGGTCTCTCGATCACAAAATGCTCGGCCAGCGTCGCCCGATACGCTTTGCTCAGGTTGGTCATCTTGTCAAAATCGCTGACCCCCCACTGGTACACCCATTGCCACAGCTGCCCCGTTCGCATCTTCAGCTGCTTTTCCGGCGTGCCCGCCCCGGCCAATGCCTCCTTCATCTGCTCCCGGGTCATCCCGGCCAGATTGGGCAGCCCTCCGGCATCCTTGCGGGGGATCGTCAGCACGTCCTGCGTGATCGGCGCCTGCGCCATGGCTCACTCCATCGGGGGTCAAAGCCCGCCACCTATACCATCCCGCCGCCCAAAAAAAGAGGGCGCACCGCCGCGCCCTTCTTCTCTTTCCAAATATGGCGGGGGAGGCGGTGAAAGCCTTCGGGTTTCACCGTCGGGGGCTGGCCCCCATCTGCCTCAGCTCTTGCAGCGCTTCTCGGCTTCCTCGATCGCGGCGGTAAAGCCCAGCAGCGAAAACGTGTCCTTGGTCACCGTCCCGCGCCCCGACCTTGCCGTCAGCACCGCCTGTGCGCCCCGCTTCATCGCGGTGACCAGCTTGGCGTCGTCGGCGGCCGTTGCGGGCCAGGCCCACTCGCCATCGGTGAACAGCTCGTACTGGTTCGATCCCACCGCCACGTTCACGGTCGACCCTTTGGCAAACGGGTAGCCTCCGGTAAAGGCGACCTGCGCGTTGCCTCCCGCTCCGGGACGGAAGAACACCATGAACAGGATGTCGCCCCGCTTCACCGCCACGACGCGGCCATCGCGGGTGTTCACGACCTCCTTGGGCGCCGACACGCTCCAGCATTCGCGGGGGCTCGATCCCTCGAACACGCTCCAGTCGGTCTTTGCATCGACCCGGTTGGTGCTCACTTCCTGCGCTGCGGCACCCTGCGCTGCCACCAGCGCCGCGCCAATCGCAATCAGGCGAAGGTTGAAAATTCCCATGCTTGCAGCCTCCAAGCTGTCCTTACCTCAAAACGCGGCCCTCTGCGTCCGCAACCCGTCCATTCTTTTTCTGCCGTGATGGACCATTTTCGGACAGGCCGCTACACACTAGCGCAAAGCCGCCAGCCGGTGAAAGGGCTGTTGGCAGGATTCCGCCTCCAAATGTCGTGAAAGGAGCGCACATGTCGCAGCCCGCCCCCCTCGCCGAAGTCTGGCGCGGTGATTTCCTCGAATG
>JAHDCH010000126.1:0-2854 GCA_020629995.1 Pseudaestuariivita sp.
TTTCCGGCATGTATGATGCGGCCTTTGTCGACCTGTGGGGCTGTTTGCACAACGGCGTCACCGCCTTCCCCGAGGCGGTCATGGCGCTGCAGGAGTTCCGCAAACAAGGCGGGATTGTCGTGCTGCTGACCAACGCGCCGCGCCAGCGGTCCGAGGTGGAAAAGCAGCTGGTGACCTTCAACGTGCCGACCGATTGCTGGGACACGATCACCACGTCAGGGGACAGCGCGCGTCTGGCCATGTTCACCGGCGCGGTGGGCGACAAGGTCTATTTCATCGGCCAGCCCCACGATCAGCCGTTCTTTGATCCGCTGAGCCTTGTCGAAGATCCCACGCCGATCACCCAGACTGCGCTGGAAGATGCAACCGGCATCGTCTGCTGCGGCCCGTTTGACCCCTATGCCGACCCGGCTGAGATGCGCCCTCAGCTGATGCTGGCGCGCGAGCGGGGGCTGAAACTGCTCTGCGCCAACCCCGATATCGTCGTGGACCGGGGTGAACGGCGCGAATGGTGCGCCGGCGCGCTGGCCAAGCTGTATACCGAGATGGGCGGCGAAAGCCTGTATTTTGGCAAGCCGCACCCGCCGATTTATGACCTCGCACGCCGCCGCTTGGCCGCCGTCAAACCCGGCATCCCGGACGGGCGCATCCTGTGCATCGGGGATGGCATCCTGACCGATGTGCGCGGCGCGGTGGGCGAGGATTTTGACTGTCTGTTCATCACCGGCGGCCTCGCCCGCGAGGAAACCGGAACAGACACCCAGCCCGATCCGGGAAAACTTGAGGCGTATCTGCAACAAGAACAGATCACACCCAGCCACGCGATCGGGTTTTTGCGCTGATCCGGGCTTGCCATTGCTGCGCTTGCAAAGTAATAAAATTACCGATCAAGCGCAGCGATTGATAGAATCGTTGCTTAACGGATGGAGGCAACGATGCTCGACAACCAGCCGCGCGGCACAATCGTCATCGAAGACATCGAGATGGGCATGTCCCGCTACCTGCAAAAGGTGGTGACCGACAAGGACATCGAGATGTTTGCCGAAGTCTCGACCGATCATAACCCTGTGCATCTGGACGATGACTATGCGCAGGACACGATCTTTCAGGGGCGCATCGCGCACGGCATGCTGACCGCCGGCCTGATCTCGGCCGTGATCGGCGAACAGCTGCCCGGCCACGGCACGGTGTACATGAGCCAGTCGCTCAAGTTCCTCGCCCCCGTCCGACCCGGAGATCTGGTGCGCGCTGAGGTGACCGTGACCGACATCGAACACGCCAAGCGCCGGGTCAAACTGGATTGCGAATGCACCATCGACGGCAAGAAGGTGCTGGTGGGCGAAGCGGTCGTGCTGGCGCCGTCGGGCAAGTTCGACTGATCCTTGCACCCCCGCGCCGAGGGGGCTAACCCCAAGGCCATGAAAACCCTGCGCGACTACCGCTTTGTTGACCCGTCCGACCGGGACGCCTCGGCCGCCATCGGCAATTTCGACGGCGTGCATCTGGGCCACCAGTCGGTGATCGACGTGGCGCGCGCGCAAGGCGGCCCGCTGGGCGTGATGACGTTCGAGCCGCATCCGCGTCAGGTCTTTCAACCCGGCGGCACACCCTTTCGCCTGATGAGCGCCGAGGCCCGCGCCGCACGGCTGGAAAAGCTGGGCGTTGATCTGCTGTTCGAGCTGCCGTTCAACGCCGCCTTGTCCTCGCTCACCGCCGAGGAGTTTGCCCGCGACGTGATCGCGGACGGTTTTGGCCTGTCGCATGTGGTGGTGGGCAGCGATTTCCGCTTTGGCAAAGGGCGCGCGGGCGATGCGCAGATGCTGACCCGGCTGGGCAATCAGCTGGGCTTTGACGTCACCATCGCCCCCCTGATCGACATAGGCGGCACCGAAGTCTCCTCGACCGCGATCCGCACCGCATTGGCCGAAGGTCGCCCCCGCGATGCCGCCGCCCTGCTGGGCCATTGGCACAGGTTCGAAGGCCCAGTGATCGGCGGCGAACAACGCGGGCGCGAGCTGGGCTATCCCACTGCCAATATGAACATCGACGGGCTGCACCTGCCTCGCCTTGGCGTCTATGCCGTGCATGTCGACGTGCGCGACGGCCCTCACGCGGGCAGCTATATCGGCGCGGCCAGCCTTGGCGTGCGCCCGATGTTTGGCGAGAACACGCCCAATCTCGAAACCTTCCTGTTCGACTTCTCCGGCGACCTATACGGCGCAACCCTGTCGGTCGCGCTGGTCGATTTCCTGCGCCCCGAGCTCAACTTTGAAAGCCTCGAGGCGCTGATCGAGCAGATGGACGCCGACTGCGCCCGCGCCCGCGAGATCCTGACCGCATGAGCGACCCCATCGACCGCAGCGGCCTGAAGCCCGGTTTCTGGCACAAACCGATCGCCAAGCTGTCGCGCCATGAATGGGAGGCGCTGTGCGATGGCTGCGGCAAATGCTGCCTCAACAAGCTCGAAGACGAAGACACCGGCGAAGTTGTGCTGACCCGCGTCGCATGCCGCCTTTTGGATGATGCAACCTGCCGCTGCGCGCATTACGACATACGGCATCAGTTCATCCCGGAGTGTATCGTCCTGACCCCCGACACCATTGATCGGCATATGTACTGGCTCCCGCAGACTTGCGCCTACCGGCTGGTGGCCGAGGGGCGCGATCTGCCGGGCTGGCACCCGCTCAAATCGGGCACCTCGCAATCGGTGCATGATGCGGGCGTGTCGGTCCAAGGACGCACGGTGTCCGAATTCGACACCCCCCTGGACGACTGGGAAGACCACGTGATCGAGGAGCCGACCTGATGTTCTTTGCCTCCGACAATGCCGGCCCCGCCCACCCCGAGGTGATGC
>JAHDCH010000126.1:2954-7463 GCA_020629995.1 Pseudaestuariivita sp.
GCCATCGAAGGCGAAGGCACCCGCGGCGTCCACGGCCCCCAGCGCGGCCCCGTGTCGATCACACAAGTCACCGAACGCGGCGGCGTCTACACCCTGCCCGAGCTGCAAGCGCTCTGCTCGGTTGCCTCTGAATACGACCTGCCGGTTCACCTCGACGGCGCGCGCTTTGCCAATGCCATGGCCGCGCTCGGCTGCACCCCCGCCGAGATGACATGGAAAGCCGGCGTCAACGCCGTCAGCTTCGGCGGTACCAAGAACGGCTGCCCCGGCGTTGAGGCGGTCATCTTCTTTGATCCGGCGCATGCCTGGGAATTCGAGCTGCGGCGCAAGCGCGGCGGACACCTGTTCTCCAAACATCGCTACCTCAGCGCCCAGATGCACGCCTACCTGACCGATGACCTCTGGATTCGCTCTGCCCGCTCCGCCAATGCAACGGCCAAGCGCCTTGCCGACGGCCTCGCCCTGAACGGTGCGCAGTTTGTCGAAGAACCCCAGGCCAACGTCATCTTCGCCCGTCTGCCCCGCGCCGCGCACCAGCGCCTGCATGCTGCCGGCGCCGTCTACTACCTGATGGAAGGCCCCCTCGAAGACGGCCACCCCGACGCGATGCTCACCGCCCGCTTTGTCTGCGACTGGTCCATCGGCGCTGCCGGCGTCGACCAATTCCTCGCCGCGCTCTGACTTCTTCTGGCCAAAAATATCCCGGGGGTCGTTGAAAATTTATCAAATTTTCAACGGTGGGGGCTGGCCCCCACTCCTGCCCTCTCAGTACGAGTAATCCTCGTAAATCCGGGTCAGATCGCCACCCCAATCGCCCTGATACCGGCGCACCAGCTCATCGGCAGGCGTCTCCCCGCTCTCAAGGCTCTCCTTCAGCGCATTGAGGAAATGTGTCTCATCCGGGATCAGACCGCCCGCACCCGGCATCGCCCGCGCCGCCAGCCCCTGCTCCGAGATCGCCACCACCTCACGCGCCAGATCGTGCATCTTCAGCCCGCCCACTTCGGCCGCGAGCCCGTCAACCGAGGCCGCCACGCGCAGGGCCTCCCGCGTCTCCGCGTCCCAGCCTTTGGCCAGATCCCAAGCCGCATCCAGCGCGCCCTGATCATACATCAGCCCGACCCAGAACGCAGGCAGCGCACACAGCCGCCGCCACGGACCGCCATCGGCCCCGCGCATCTCGATGAACTTCTTGACCCGCGCCTCGGGAAACACGGTGGTCAGGTGATCGGCCCAGTCCGACAGCGTCGGCGTCTCACCGGGCAGCGCAGGCAACTCGCCCTTCAGGAAATCGCGGAACGACTGCCCCAGCGCGTCATGGTACACCCCGTCGCGGTAGACAAAGTACATCGGCACATCGAGCGCATACTCCGCCCAGGCCTCGAACCCAAACCCGTCTTCAAACACAAACGGCAGCATTCCGGTCCGGTCCGCATCCAGATCGCGCCACACCCGGCTGCGCCAGCTCTTGTGCCCGTTGACCGCGCCCTCAAAGAATGGCGAATTGGCAAACAGCGCCGTCGCCACCGGCTGGAGCGCCAGCGCCACGCGCATCTTCTGCACCATGTCCGCCTCGCTCTCGAAATCGAGGTTGACCTGCACCGTGCAGGTCCGGCGCATCATCACCCGGCCCATCGTGCCGACCTTCTGCATATAGCCGTCCATCAGCTTGTAGCGGCCCTTGGGCATCATCGGCATGTCTTCGTGCGTCCAGATCGGTGCCGCGCCCAGCCCGATGAACCCCACACCAATCGCGTCGCAGATGTCTTTGACCTGGGCGAGGTGGTCGTTCACCTCGTCACAGGTCTGGTGGATCGTCTCCAGCGGCGCGCCCGACAGCTCCAGCTGCCCGCCCGGCTCAAGCGAGACATTGGCCCCGTCCTTTTCCAGACCGATCAGCTTGCCGCCCTCTTCGACCGGGGCCCAGCCGTGCCGGTCGCGCAGGCCCTGCAGCACCGCAAGGATCGACCGCGCGCCCTCGTAAGGCAGCGGCTTCAGCGTGTCGCGGCAATAGCCGAACTTTTCGTGCTCTGTCCCGATGCGCCAGTCGGCGCGCGGCTTGCAGCCCTCGGCCAGGTAACCGGCCAGCTGCTCGTGCCGTTCGATGGGGCCGCCGCCGGATTGGGGGATGGACATGGGCGCTCTCCGCTGTTCGCTCAGGCCCGAGGGGTGGGCCACATTGCTGCCGGTGTCAATGCAGCCGCCGGGCCGGTTCGTGCCAGATCACGACGGGGTGATCCGGGTGCTGTTCCAGCTGCCGCAGCATGTGCCCGGTTTTCAGCCCGGGAAGCGCGGCAAAGGCATCAAACAGCGCCTCGGCCCCCGCCGCATTCAGCGGGATCGCCAGGTCCTCCTCGCCGCGCGCCTGTAGCACCCAGCTGATCGGGCGCTGCGTCGGGTCAAGGATCACCGCCTTGAGAGCGTCGATGGCTCGCACACCGCCGGTAAGCGGGCCATAATACGCGATCTGCCCCTCGGCGATCTGCACGGCACCCGGTCCATCCTTGCCGACGCGGAACCGGCCGCGCTGAACGCCCAGCCAGATCACCGCCAGGGCCAGCGGCGCAAGGGCCGCGCCCACATAGGGCAGAAGGCCCGTACCCCAGATCAGCCAGTAGAGCGCCAGCGCCAGCACGATGCCACCCGCGATCGCTTCGGCCCAGCGCGCCAGCGCCGATTGAACCTCGGGCCGGACAAAGCTCATGCCCAGTCCCCCACGGCCTGCTGCCACAGCGTCAACGCGGCCACCGCCGCCGTATCGGCGCGCAACACGCGCGGCCCCAGCGGCAGCACCTTTACAAACGGCAAGGCGCGCAGCTTTTTCCGCTCGGCTTCCGAAAACCCGCCCTCGGGGCCGATCAGCACCGCACCGGGCACAGCGAGGCCGCCCATCAGGGCGGATGAGCCGGCACCCTCGGCTTCGATCTCGTCGCAAAAGACCAGCTGCCGGTCCTCGGGCCAGTCCCTCAGCAGCGCCTCCAGCCGAGCCAACGCGGCCACCTCGGCCACACAGGTATTGCCGCATTGCTCCGCCGCCTCGATGGCATGCGCCTGCAGCCTGTCCTGCCGGATACGTTCGGAATTGGTGAATTCGGTCTGCACGGGCAGGATCCGGCGCACGCCCATCTCGGCCGCCTTTTCCACGATGAAATCCGTGCGCGCCTTCTTGATCGGCGCAAACAGCAGCCACAGGTCAGGCAGCACATCCTGCGCCTTGGTCTCTGCGGAACAGCTCAGAACGCCGCCCCGCTTGCCGGCATCGGCCACCTCGGCGCGCCATTCGCCATCGCGTCCATTAAACAGCGCGACCGCATCACCAACACCCTGCCGCATCACGCCAAACAAGTAATGCGCCTGCTCGCGGGTCAGCACGACGGATTGCCCTTGGTCCAGCGGCTGGTCTACATACAGGCGGATCTTCGGTCTCATGAGGCAAGACATATGACGCACGGGCCGGGCATTCCAGAACCAAAGGGCACAGCCCCTGCCGGACAGGTCGCCGATGCGGTGCGCGGCAATTGGGTGGATCGCCTCGCGCCCGCCGCCACGCGCCCCTACCTGCGCCTGTCACGCGCGGATCGGCCCATCGGCACCTGGTTGCTCTTGCTGCCGTGCTGGTGGGGTCTTGCGCTCGCGATCTTTCAGACCGGCACGCCGCACCTGTCTGACCTTTGGATCGCGCTCGGCTGCGCGGCCGGTGCATTCCTGATGCGCGGCGCCGGCTGCACCTGGAACGACATCACGGACCGCGATTTCGACGCGCAGGTCGCGCGCACACGGTCGCGGCCCATCCCGTCCGGCCAGGTGTCCCCGCGCGCCGCTTTCGTCTGGCTTTGCGTGCAAGCCTTGATCGCACTTGGGATCCTGCTGACATTCAATATGGCCGCCATCGTGCTGGGCATTGCTGCTCTGGTGCCCGTGGCGATCTACCCTTTTGCCAAGCGCTTTACCTGGTGGCCGCAGGTCTTTCTGGGGCTGGCATTCAACTGGGGGGCGCTGCTGGCCTGGACAGCGCATACCGGGTCGCTGGGCTGGCCCGCGGTGGCGCTCTATGTCGGCGGCATCGCGTGGACGCTGTTCTACGACACGATCTACGCCCACCAGGACACCGAAGACGACGCGCTGATCGGGATCAAGTCGACCGCGCTGCTGTTCGGTGACCGCACGCCGGTCTGGCTGGCGCGCTTCATGGTGGCGACCGTTGCGCTTCTGGGTCTGGGCGTCGTGCTGGCCGCTCCGTCCGGGGAAATCCTGCGCCTGGTCATTGCCATCGGCGGGCCCTGGGCGATGGGCTGGCACATGGTCTGGCAGATGCGTCAGCTTGATACGTCCGACCCGCAGGTCTGCATGCGCCTGTTCCGGTCGAACCGGGATGCCGGCCTTCTGACCGTGCTGTTTTTCGCCGCCGCCGCACTTGTGTGACCGAGACGATTGATCGACGCCGTGCAGCAGCGTATCAACGCCGGACGTAACCTCGGAGGTCATTGAAATATGCGCCTGTCTTCGGTC
>JAHDCH010000127.1 GCA_020629995.1 Pseudaestuariivita sp.
CCGCTGAGGTCCAGCGCGCAGGCCACCTGCGCGTCGTCCATCGGCAGCTGGCAGGCTCCGTAACGGCGGATGCCGCGCTTGTCTCCCAGCGCCTCGGCCAGGGCCTGCCCCAGCACGATGCCGCAATCCTCGACCGTGTGGTGATCGTCGATGTGCAGATCGCCCTTGGCGCGCAGGGTGATGTCGATCAGCGCATGGCGCGCCAGCTGGTCGACCATATGGTCAAAGAACCCCACGCCCGTCTCGATGTCGTACTGGCCCGTGCCGTCCAGATCGACGGTGGCCGTGATCTCGGTCTCGGCGGTCTTGCGGGTGATCGAGCTTGTGCGCATATCCGGCGTCTCCTCGTGGTGCAGGGGCGTGATACGGCCAAGCGGCCCCCGGGGGAACCCGCCAGAGTCACATAAACTGCCCAATGGTGCCGATTGGCACTGCCGGTGCGCCGGGGATGCCGCAGCGATGCAAGAGGGAAGTGGTGGCGGTACAGGGACTCGAACCCCGGACACAAGGATTATGATTCCTCTGCTCTAACCAACTGAGCTATACCGCCGAACCGTGCGGCTAGGTACGGATTTGCGCCCGACGGGTCAAGAGGGGCAACCGGCATTTTTTGCACCCCGCCGCGCGGGGCGCCGCGGTTAACCTGCGCATGCGCTTTTCCTTGCCGTTAACCTGTTGCTCTGCGACGTTAACGGAATGTTAACGATTGCTTTGTCCCGGTGTCTTGCCCTTGTCGCGCTGCTCTGTGCGGCGCCCGTTTTCGCCGGGCCGGACGGGCCGGTGCGGGTGATCGACGGGGACACGTTCGACGTGGGCGGCGCGCGGGTCCGCCTTCACGGAATCGACGCGCTTGAGGTGCAGCAGACCTGCCGGACCGAGCAAGGCGTGGAATGGCGCTGTGGCCAATGGGTCAGCCAGCAGGTCCGCGCGCTCTATCAGGGCAAGACCGCGCGGTGCGAGGCGCTGGACCGTGACCGCTATGACCGGATCGTCGCGCGGTGCCGCGTTGGCGGCCGTGACGTGGGTGATGTGCTGGTCTCGGCCGGGCTGGCTTATGCGTTCCGCAAATACTCGATGGAGTATGACCTGGCCGAGAAACAGGCCGCCGTGGCCGACCGGGGCATCTGGGCGCATGTGGCCACGCGTCCGGGCCAGCACCGCGCGGCGCAGCGGGCCGCACGTCCCGCGCAATCGGCGCCCGCAGGCTGCGCGATCAAGGGCAACCTGTCGTCCAAGGGCGCGCGCATCTATCACATGCCGGGGCAAGAGCATTACGCCGGCACCCGCATCAACACCGCCAAAGGCGAACGCTGGTTCTGTTCCGAGGCCGAGGCGCGCGCCGCAGGCTGGCGCCGCGCCCGCCGCTAGGCGTCAGCCGCCGTAGGCGCGCACGAACCGCCAGATGCGCTGGCGCACGGCGGGCTGCCACACGTTCAGATGGCCCACACCCCGCAGCGCGGCAAAATCCTTGTCCCGCACTGGCGCCGCCGCAAAGACCCGTCGCCCCATGGCAAAGGGCACCACGGCGTCGTCCCGCCCGTGCAGCACCAGCAGCGGCACGCTCAGCGCTTCTGCCCGGGCCAGCGTGTCCCACCGGTCGCGGATGCGGGCGATCAGGTTCGGCGGCACATCCGTGACCTGCCGCGCCATGTCGGGGATCGAGGTGAACGGCGCCTCAAGCACCACGCCCGCGGGCTTGTCCGCCTCGGGCAGGCCGTGCATCAGCGCCGTGGCCACCGCTGTGCCCAGACTTTCGCCATACAGGATCACCTCGCCTCCGCGGGGCACCAGCTGCGCGATCCGGTCATAGACCAGCCGCGCATCCTGCGTCAGGGCGGGCTCGGACGGGGTGCCGTCCGACCCGGACGATCCGCGATAGCCCATGGCGACCAGGCCAAAACCCTCTGCCCGCATCTGCCGGAACCGCCCCGCCCGGATGCCCAGGTTGCCCGCGTTGCCGTGCAGGTAAAAGATCACCGGGCCTCCGGGGCGGGCAGGGGGCGCGGACCAGACGACCAGCTCGGCCCCTTCGGCCGCGATGCGGTGCGCAGTCACGCCGCTCAGCCCCACCTCTGCGGGCGCGTCCTCGACCGGCGAAAAATGGTACAGCATCCGCTTTTCCAGCCAGCCCAGCGGCAACAGGTCCAGCAGGCCCGCGCCGGCTGTCACCGGCCACAGCAGCAGCACCAACGCCAGCCAGCGCATCAGCCCACCTCGTAGGGCAGGATGCCGCGTGCGTCGGGGTCCACCCTCAGCCGCCTCTCCAGCGGCGGGACCGAGCGTTGGTGACACCCCGCCCGGTCGCAGATGCGGCACGAGATGCCGATAGGTTCGAACGCCCCTGCGCCCAGATCCAGCCCGTCGGCATAGACCAGCGCCCCGGCATGGGCGATCTCGCACCCCAGCGCGATGGCAAAGCGCCGGGTCGGCGCGCCATAGGACCCGCCCGGTTTCGAGATGTCGCGCGCCAGCGAGAAATAGCGCACCCCGTCCGGCGTCTCGGCCAGCTGGCGCAGGAACCGGCCCGGCGTTTCAAACGCGCGGTGCACGTTCCACAGCGGGCAGGCTCCGCCAAAGCGGGCAAATTGCAGGCGTGTGGCCGAATGGCGCTTGGTGATCGTGCCCGCCTGATCGACGCGCACGAAAAAGAACGGCACGCCCTTGGCCCCGGGACGCTGCAGCGTGGACAGCCGGTGCGCCACCTGTTCGATCGACGCGCCAAAGCTGCGCGCCAGCCGCTCCAGATCGTGGCGCTGCGCCTCGGCGGCGGCCAGAAACCGGCCGTATGGCATCAGCGCGGCCCCGGCAAAGTAATTGGCCAGCCCGATCTTGGCGATGGCGCGGGCCTCGTCGCTGCGGAACCGCGCCAGATCCAGCGTGGCGTCCAGCAGCGGGCCGTGCGTCAGCAGCGCCAGCTGCAACAGCATCTGAAAGCTCTGGGTTTCGGCCGGCGCGTGGGCCGACAGGGTCAGCACACCCGTTTCGGCATCAAAGCGCCGCATCGGCCCTGCGTCGCCAAAGCGCAGCGTGACGCCCATCGCCTCGAGCCTTGTGCGCACCGCGCCCGGCAGCGCCTCTGCGCTGTCCCAATCCCTTGCGGCGTGTTCGGCGGCGCGGTCGACGGCGTCGATGTAATTGTCGCAATAATGAAAGAAGTCGCGGACCTCTTCCCAGGGCGAGGGCAGCGCCTGACCGCCATCGCGCCCCAGCGCCTCGTCCAGCGACGCCAGCCGCTCGTGCGTGGCGCGGTAGGCGCGGTGCAGCGCCAGAACGGCGTGGGCCAGCCCCGGCGCGTTCGACGCCGTCAGGCGCAGATCGGCCTTGGGCGGCATGTCGCCGTCAAACAGCGGATCGGCCAGCACTTCGCCCAGATCGCTCACCAGCCGTTCGGTTTCGCCCGATCCCAGCGAGGTGATGTCGACGCCAAAATCCTGCGCCAGCGCCAGCAGCACGGTGGACGACACCGGGCGGTTGTCGTTCTCCATCTGGTTCAGATAGGGCAGCGAAATCCCCAGCTTGGCGGCAAAGGCCTTTTGCGTCAGCGAAAACGCCTTGCGTGTCTCTCGCAGCTTGGGTCCTGCGTACAGCTTCTGAGGTGGCGGCATGGGTCTGGTCCGATGTTGCAAACCCTGTCTAGCGGGTTTGCAAACCTCAGGCCACGGCCAATTGCCTCTCGCGCCTGTAGACGTAAAGGATTGCGCCTATGGCCAGCAGCGAGGTGGCAAACATCAGCCCGATCAGCGGCAGCGGCCCTGTGCCGGGGCCCAGCAGCGCTCCGGCCAGCGCCGACAGCGCCGCGCCCCCGCCCACCATGATCGACCCGCCAAGGCCCGATGCCGTGCCCGCCAGATGCGGGCGCACCGACAGCATGCCTGCCGTGGCGTTCGGGATCGTCAGCCCGTTGCCAAGGCCCACAAATGTCATCAGGCCGAAAAAGGTCCATTCGCTGCCCAGCCCCGTGGTGTACAAAAGGCCCGACAAGCCCACCCCGAAAGACGAGATCAGCGTCCCCCACAGGATCATCCGGTTGATCCCGTAGCGCCCCGCGTTGCGCCCCGAAAACCCGTTGCCCAGGAAATATCCGACCGCCGGCGCTCCGAAAAAGATGCCCAGCCGTTCGGGCGTCATGCCAAAGACCTCGGTGCCGACGTAAGGCGCTCCGCCCAGGTAGGCAAAGAACGCGCCCGAACAGAAGGCCGCCGCCAGCGCATAGGCCCAGAACCGGGGCGAGCGGAACAGCTCGGGGTATTCGGCGAATTGCTGGCGCATCGTGTGGCCCGAGGCGACGGCGGTTTCGCCCTGATCGAACCAGCAGATGACAAAGGTCAGCACGCCCAGGCCGAACAGCATCCAGAAATTGGCCTGCCAGTTGAACGCCCCGTCCAGGAACCCGCCAATCGCCGGGGCGATCATCGGCACCACCGCCATGCCCATCGTCACATAGGCGATCATCGAGGCGGCCTGATTGGTGCCCGACACATCCCTCGCGATCGCGCGGCTCAGCACCATGCCCACCACGATCGACGCCTGGATCATGCGGAACAGCAGGAACACCCAGACATTGGTCGCATAGATGCAGCCCAGCGTGGCCAGCAAAAAGATCGCGATCCCCGCAAGGTTCACGGGCCTGCGCCCCAGCTTGTCGCTGATCGGCCCGACAAACAGCTGCAGCACCGCGTTCACGCCCAGATAGATCGCCACGCTCATCTGCACGATGGCATAATCGGCCTCGAAAAACTCGGCCATGGCCGGCAGCGAGGGCAGGAACACGTTCATCGTCATCGCGGACAGGCCCGCGATGAGGATCAGCGTCGAGATGTGCGGGGGCGTGGTCCGGTCCAAATACCGGGAGGCCGCATGCGAAGTCATGCGCCTATAACGCCGCCTCGGGCAGCAAAGTTCCAGCAAAAATATTGCCACACCGGTTTTGCATAATTTGCCAGTTAGCAAAAGTGTATTGCAAAGGGTTTGCAAATTTGCGCCTTCGTGCTGGTGATGCGGCGGCGCAGCATGTACCTTGCCCAGATCGACCGATCCGGGAGGGGACCATATGACCGATGTGATGCAGGAACTGGCCAGCCGCCGCGATGCGGCGCGGATGGGCGGCGGGCAACGCCGGATCGACGCGCAGCACGCCAAGGGCAAGCTGACCGCGCGCGAACGGATCGAGCTGCTTCTGGACGAAGGATCGTTCGAGGAATTCGACATGTTCGTCACCCACCGCTGCGTCGATTTCGGGATGGAGGCTCAGCGCCCCGCGGGTGACGGCGTGGTGACCGGCTGGGGCACGATCAATGGCCGCATGGTCTATGTCTACAGCCAGGACTTCACCGTCTTTGGCGGCTCGCTGTCCGAAACCCATGCGCAGAAAATCTGCAAGATCATGGACATGGCCGTGCAGAACGGCGCGCCTGTGATCGGGCTGAACGATTCCGGCGGCGCGCGCATCCAGGAAGGCGTCGCCTCTCTTGCGGGTTATGCCGAGGTGTTCCAGCGCAACATCATGGCCTCGGGCGTGGTGCCTCAGATCAGCGTGATCATGGGCCCCTGCGCGGGCGGCGCGGTCTATTCGCCCGCGATGACCGACTTCATCTTCATGGTCAAAGATTCGTCATACATGTTCGTCACCGGCCCCGACGTGGTGAAAACCGTCACCAACGAAGTGGTCACCGCCGAAGAGCTGGGCGGCGCGTCGACCCATACCAAGAAATCTTCCGTGGCCGATGGCGCGTTCGAAAACGATGTCGAGGCTTTGGCCGAAGTGCGCCGGCTGGTGGATTTCCTGCCGCTCAACAACCGCGAAAAGCCGCCCGTGCGCCCGTTCTTTGACGATCCGGCCCGGATCGAGGCCTCGCTGGACACGCTGATCCCGGCCAACCCCAACACGCCCTACGACATGAAAGAGCTGATCACCAAGCTGGGCGACGAGGGCGATTTTTACGAAATCCAGGAGGATTTCGCCAAGAACATCATCACCGGCTTTGTCCGTCTCGAAGGGCAGACCGTGGGCGTTGTGGCCAACCAGCCGATGGTTCTGGCCGGCTGCCTCGACATCGATGCCAGCCGCAAGGCTGCGCGGTTCGTGCGGTTCTGCGACTGCTTTGAAATCCCGATCCTCACTCTGGTCGATGTGCCCGGCTTCTTGCCCGGCACGTCCCAGGAATATGGCGGCGTGATCAAGCATGGCGCGAAACTGCTCTTTGCCTATGGCGAGGCGACGGTGCCCAAGGTGACCGTAATCACGCGCAAGGCCTATGGCGGCGCCTATGACGTGATGGCGTCGAAACACCTGCGCGGTGATTTCAACTATGCCTGGCCCACCGCCGAGATCGCCGTGATGGGCGCCAAGGGCGCGACCGAGATCATCCACCGCGCCGATCTGGGCGATGCGGACAAAATCGCCCAGCACACCCGCGACTATGAGGACCGCTTTGCCACGCCATTCGTCGCCGCCGAACGCGGGTTTGTCGACGAGGTGATCCAGCCCCGCTCGACCCGCCGCCGTGTGGCCCGCGCCTTTGCCTCTCTGCGGGGCAAGCAGCTGACGAACCCCTGGAAAAAGCATGACAACATCCCCCTCTGATCGCCAGACGGGCCCGGGCCTGTTGGTTGCCGTCGCGATCCTCGCGGTGGCGATTGCGGCCATCTGGGCCTATGGGGCGTTCAAAAGCAGCGATCGTGCCTCGGCCAAACCTGACACCGTTCAGGCGTTTGACGTTGTCTGGGAGCTGCAAAACGCCCAGTGGCGTCAGGCCGAAGGGCTCTACGCCCTCAAGGCCGACCTCGTGCCAATACGCGGCCGCGGGCGGCTCAGCGATGATCTGGAGGCCGTCAGCCGCACCTTCTGTCGGGCGATCCTCAGTGCATTGCCGCGCGCAGCTCCGGTCTCGCGCCGGAGCCAAGTGTTTCGCGTCGATGTGACTCTGTCGACCTTGGGTGACGAAAGCGCTCGGCCAAGGTATATGTCAGGGGCTGCAGATGGCACGTGTTTTGCACTCGGGCGCGGGCAAAGCACTTACCCGACCTATCCCGGCTTGGCGCCCGACTGGTACATGGCCCGGTGGAAGGCAAAATCCGAAGATCTCTCTGATTTTACGGTCATCTTTCGGCGGACAGGGGACCAGCGCCTGTCATCGCTTGATGTTAATCTTGCGTGCCGGGCGGCCCTGTTCGATCTCCCGGATATGCTGGGCGATTATCGCGAGGCTTTCACCAAACTCCGCAAAATGCGTGTCGCTGCCCTGGCGGGGGCAGACGGGCGCTGGATCAAATTCAATCGGTCTCTCGCCTGGGACGTCGACATCGGACCCGGCGGATGCGGCAAAGCGAACGAGGTGTCTCTGTGAGCCAGCCGCTGACCATCTCCCACGCCGATGACAGCCCGTTCGTGGGCCAGGGTCTGCGCGCCTTCTTCGAATATCGCGACCTCGGCATCTCGGGCGCCACCGATGGCG
>JAHDCH010000128.1:0-5689 GCA_020629995.1 Pseudaestuariivita sp.
CTCTGGCCATCGATGCTGTCGTCGCCATCGCCGCCTTCGACGCTGTCGTCGCCAACACCCGCGAGCACGGTATCGTTGCCGCTCCCGCCCAACACCGTGTCGTCGGAGCCCGCTGTCACGACGCTATCGTTCCCTTTGCCCGCATCCACGGTGATGCCGTCCACAAGTACGTTGTCGAAATCCGGTGTGGCCGAGCTGAGATCCAGCGTGTCGTCAAAAGCGGTCAGGATATAGTCTTCGATGCCTGAGACACTCAGCGCCGAAGCGCCCGCCGTGCCGCCCAAAATGCCCACCCCGTTCAGCACCCAGCCGGTTGTGGACGAGGTGAGGTTCAGCGTGTCGGCGCCAAGGCCGCCCGCGATCACGTTGGCTGCGCCGTCATTGTTCTGAAAGATCACGTCGTCGCCGGCGGCGCCGTCAATTGTATCGGCCCCCGGACCGCCGCGTATGGTGTCGTTGCCAACCCCGCCGGTGATGCTGTCATCGCCCGACTCGCCGCGCAGGTCGTTTGCGCCGTTGGAAGCGTCCAGCGTGTCATTGCCGGTGCCGCCGAGAAGAGTGGAGTTGGCGCTGCCAGCCTCAAGGCTGTCATCGCCCGCGCCGCCGTCAAGGCTGCTTGCGCCGGTGAAATCGAGGAGCGTGTCATTGCCATCCCCGCCGATCAGCGTGTCGTCGTCCGAACCACCGTTAAGCGTGTCATTGCCCGCGCCGCCCTCAAGAAGGTTGCTGCCAGATGTGCCCGACAGCATGTCGTCGTCGTCGCCGCCGTCCAGCGTGTCGTTGCCGGAGTTGCCGACCAGAGTGTCCATCCCCGTGCCGCCCACGAGGCTGTCGTCATCCGCTCCGCCGCTCAGGCTGTCGTTGCCGTCCTCACCCAGCAGCGTGTCGTTGCCCAGACCGCCAAGGACCGTGTCATTGCCCGCTGCACCTGTCAGGCTGTCGTCGCCCGCGCCGCCGTTAACGTTGTCGCCGCTGCCTCCGCCGCTGATGTTGTCGTTGCCGTTCTCGCCGAACAGGAGGTCCTTGCCCGATCCGCCAAGGATCGTGTCGTTGTCGTCGCCGCCATAGACCGTGTCGTCTCCGGTCTCGCCCCGAATGCTGTCGTTGCCGTCCGCGCCTTCGATAAAGTCGCTGCCGTCTCCGCCAAGGATCGTATCCGCGCCCAGCCCGCCGTTGATCGTGTCGATGCCGATGCCGCCCAGGATGCTGTCATCGCCGCCATCGCCGCGCAGGCTGTCATCGCCGGTCCCGCCATCGACGGTGTCATTGCCATCATCCCCGTCGGCGGTGTCGTTCCCGCCGCCCGCATCCAGCATGTCGTCGTTGAAATCGCCGTACAGCTCGTCATCGCCTTCGCCGCCGAACAATTCGTCAAAGCCGACACCGCCGCGCAGCGTGTCGTTGCCATCCTCGCCGTGCAATGTGTCGTCGCCGTTGCCGCCGAACAGCGCGTCCAGGCCCTCCCAGCCCCACAGGCTGTCGTCGCCGTTGTCTCCGTACAGGCTGTCGTCGCCAATGCTGCCGTAAAGCGTGTCGTTGTTATCGCCGCCATACACCGTGTCGTTGTCGTTGCCGCCCAGCAGCTGGTCGGCGCCCAGGCCGCCAAACAACAGGTCATTGCCGTTGCCGCCGCTCAGGACGTCGTTGTCGTCACCGCCGTCCAGCTGGTCATTTCCGTCGTCGCCGACCAGCGTGTCGAGCCCCTCGAACCCGTTGATCGTGTCATCGCCAAGCGTGCCAACAATCGAATTGTCGCCGGAATCACCATTAAAAACGGGCATTGGATCGTCCTGTAATTACAAAATCTGCGCAAAGGTTAACGGCGCGGCGCAGGTGGGGTCAAAGAAAAGGTTGCCGCGCGGGTGGATGCGCACGTCACGGGCACGTTAACTTTTGCGGCCCGGGGGGTCTTACCCAAGATGGGGTAAAAGGCGCGCGATCCCGAAGGTTCAGCCACAGGTTGCGCGGGGATCAAGGGGATTGCGTGCCGGGCAGAGCGGGGTAGGGTCAACCCCAGCCAATGAGGGGACAGCACATGACCAGGACCGTTCTAATCACCGGCGGCACGGGCGGCATCGGGGCCGGCGTGGCGCAGGTTCTGGCTGCGCGCGGCTGGCAGGTGATCGCGGCCAGCGCTTCGGACAAGGAAATCGCGGGCTTTGACGCGCCGCCCGGTGCACGGGCGGTCCGGATGGACGTGACCGACGCGGCGTCGGTCGGGCAGGTGCTGGGCGGGCTGGACCGGCTGGATGGCCTTGTGAACTGTGCCGGGATCCTGCGGCGGGGCGAAGAATACGATCTGGACGTCTTTGAGCAGGTGATCGCGGTCAACCTGACGGGCACGATGCGCTGTTGCCTTGCGGCGCATCCGCTGCTGGCGGCCTCGGGCGGGGCGATCGTGAACACCGCCTCGATGCTGTCGACTTTTGGCGGGCCTCTGGTGCCGGCCTATTCGGCCTCCAAGGGGGGCGTCGCGCAGCTGACCAAGGCGCTGGCGGGCAAATGGGCGGGCGATGGCGTGCGCGTCAACGCCGTCGCCCCCGGCTGGATCGAAACCGAGATGACCGGGGGGCTGCGCGAAGCCCCCGAGCGCGAGGCGGGGATCATGGCGCGCACACCCATGGCGCGCTGGGGCCAGCCGCAAGAGGTGGGCGCATTGGTCGCCTGGCTTTTGAGCGACGAGGCAAGTTTTGTGACCGGAGCCGTCTATCCGGTGGATGGCGGCTATCTGGCGATGTAGCCTGAGGGGCAGAGGAGAGACCGATGAAAGACGAAAACCCGTTGATGCCCTACCAGCTGCCGTTCCCGGCAGACGCGCTGGACGAGATTGTCGTACCAAAGGCCATCCCCGAGGATGACCGCCTGTGGGTGCCGCAGGCCGAAAACGTCTGGTTCCGGCCTTTGTGCCTGAACCGCTCTCAGGGCTACTGGGTCAACCTGCTCAAGGTGCGCAAGTCGGGCGTCCTGTCGCGCCATCGCCACCCGCAGCCCGTCCATGGCTTTGTGCTGAAGGGGCGGTGGGAATACCTTGAACACGACTGGGTCGCCGAAGAGGGCGGTTATGTCTTTGAACCGCCGGGCGAGACGCACACGCTGGTTGTGCCCGAGGGCGTGGAAGAGATGATCACGCTGTTCCAGGTCAACGGCGTGATGTGCTATGTCGATCCCTACGGCGAAGTGCTGGGCTATGAAGACGTCTTCACCAAGATCGACATGTGCCGCAAACACTTTGCCGATGTCGGACTTGGCGAGGATTACGCCGACCGGTTCATTCGGTAGAAACTTGACGTCGCCCCTCGCGTCATGCGTGCTTTCGGGATTGGTGAAAGCATTTTGCGAGACGTGTGATGAAACGATTTTTGGTATTTTTGTGGTGCAGTCTTTGCGCCGGCGGCGCGGCCGCCCAGGACGTGCCGCTCTTTGTCCCCACACCGCTCGACAGCCCCAGCGCGACCTTCGTGAACACGCTTCTGAGCGATGAAACGCTGCCCGAGGTGGGCCTCCGGCTCAGGGTGGAAACCTACGAACAACAGCCCGGTACTCCGATCAACGAGGATGCCCGCAACGCGCTGTCTTTGGTGTCGCTGGATGCGCTGGGGCGCAGCGAGGCGCCGGATGACACGCGCGCCGCGCTGTCGGCCCTGATCAACGCATCGCGCGGCAAAAGCGGCAGGGACCTGGCCGCACTGCGCAATTCGGCCTGGGGCGACATTGGTCTGTTGGCGGTGGCCGAGATGGGTCTTGTCCCGTTTGCGCATTGGGTCGCCACACCAACCAGCCTTGTCGTGAACGCAGACACCGACCCGGGCGCCTTGCGCGATGCGGCGATCGCGGCGCTGACCCCGGCGCTGCGCGACGCGGCGGGCGCACGTGTTGAATTTCTGGATGTCGGCCGCGAAGAAGACACCGTGAACGACTTTCTGGGCCGCCGGACAGATCTTTCGGCTGCCGAAGTCGTGCTGGACCCTGTCCATCTTGCGGCGAGCGAGCCGCAAGGTCCGCGCTTTGCCTCTGCGCTTGGTCCGCAGGTTGTCTATGACGGTGTTGCGCCACGCGGTGGCATGCTGGTTCTGCCCGAGGCCATTCTGGACGAGATGACGGCGCGCCAGCAACGTGCGCTCGAGAACGCCGCGCTGCGTGCCAGCAATGCGGCGGAAACGGTTGGGCTTGAGGGCCGGGAAGACCTGATCGCGTCCCTGAACGACGCCGGGATCGAGCTGCGCGCGGGCGCGGAAGTCTGGGACGGGCTGGGTATCCGTGGCGGCCAGCTGCGCGCGCCTGACCAATTCGCCGAAACGCTCGGGGTTTCGGTTGAGGCCGCTGCCGCGCTGGCGCCGCCCTTGCCGGGAGCCTTGTTTGCCGATCCGCCTCCGTCGCCTCCGCTTCCGCCGCCACCGCCCGCACCTCACGATGCAGGCACCGACCGCGCCTTGACCAACGGCCTGTTCTTTTTCACCACCCGCAACAGCGAGGATGACTCCGACATTCGCTTCGCTTTTGGCACGTCCTTTGAGGGTGTGCGCGATGTGCATTGCGGTGGGCTGGGGTATGAAAGCGATCCGAACCGCCCGCTGGGCGAAAGCTTTACCGGGCAGATCGCGCTGGATCCCAATGGCATTCTGGCCGGTCCGTCCGACTGTGTTGCCGCGCTGCTGTCTTTTGCCGGTCAGACGGACCTCACCTTCCTCATCCACGGGTTCAACACCGATTTTGGCGAAGCGCTCGATCTGGCAGCGCGGCTGCGCGACGATCTCGAGATTGACGGAACGGTCGTTCTGGTCAGTTGGGCGTCTCGAGGTCAGCCGACGCGCTATTGGCGCGACATCGAAGCAATCGACCATGCGGGCAGCCTGCTGGCTCCGGTTTTGCGGGAACTGAACGCCCGGACCCGGGACCAGCCGCGCAAGGTGTCGATGATTGCGCACAGCCTTGGCGGGCGCCTTGGCGCGGACTTGATGACGCTGATTGCCGCGACCGATGCGCGGACTTTGGAAAACGCCGTGTTTGTCGCCGCCGAGACGCCGCATGATGATTTCACCCCTGTGCATGCCGGGGCGGCGGACCGCAGCAAGGTCTGGACGATCTATGCCAATGCGCATGACCGCGTGCTGCTGTGGGCGCGGCGGGTCAGCGGGTGGGAGGACAAGATTGGCATTGGCGGCGACGACCGATTTGTCACAGGTGGCGTTGATACGCTGGATGTGAGCGCGCTCGACAATGATTGGTGTGTGCTGGGCATTCTGCGCAACGCGCGGTGCCGCAATCACACCCACGCTTTTGATGTCCAGCGCGTGGTTGATGACCTCCGATCGCTGCTGGCCACGCCCTCGAGCGCGACAGAGCGTTCCGGTGTCAGCCCGGTCTCAGGCGGCGGTGAGGTGTATTTCGAGCTTGATCCTTGATCGTCAGGGTCCGCTCCAAGAATGCCCGAGGCCCGGGTAGGGTGGGCATGTTTGCCCACCCTCCGGCACCTGCCGGGGCGTCAGGCCCAGAAGTCGTGCACCGTTAGCGTGAACTCGCCGTTGATAAAGATCTCGAGATCCGCCACCCCGTCACCGTCCACATCGCCGCGCACCACCGTGTTTCCGTTGATGGTAAAGCTGCGCAGCTCGCCCGCTGTCCCGGAAAAGGCCGCCGATCCGATAAAGGTGAACGCATTGTCGCGCCCGCCCACGACAGCATCGATCTG
>JAHDCH010000128.1:5789-7382 GCA_020629995.1 Pseudaestuariivita sp.
TGTTCGGTCGTCAGGTTCAGGTTGACCGTCACCGCGCTGTCAAAGCCCGAGTAATCGGCGGTGTCGATCCCTGCGCCGCCGTCCAGCAGGTCGGGGTTGATCCCGCCGTCCAGCACGTCGTCGCCATCGCCGCCCAGCAGCGTGTCGCGGCTGCTGCCGCCGGCAAGCGTGTCGTTCTCTGTGCCGCCCGACAGCAGGTCATTGCCGGTGCCGCCCGCCAGAAAATCTTCGCCTTCTCTTCCTATCAGCGTATCACTGCCGCCGCCGCCGAACAGGTCGTCGGCATTGGCCGTTCCGCTCACGGTCGTGCCGACGGCGCTGGCAAAGATGAAATCGCCTGCCTCCAGGTCATCGGGTGTCAGCCCCTCAAGCACCAGCCGGGTCAGGGCGCCGTCGAACGTCGTCTCGATCACGGCATTTCCGTCGAGATCGATGGTGATCAGCAGCTGCAATTCGGCAAAATCCGAAATCCCCAGCGCGCTGACGTCGATCCGGTCGTCTCCGTCATCGGCGTGCAGGATCTGGCCCCGGATCTCACCTGTCGGGTGATCCTGTGTGTGCACGTTCACATAAAGGCCGTCTGCCAGCAGGCTGGGCAGCTGGGCGGTCAACGTGGTGCTGTTGCCTTCGCCCGCGTCCCATCCGGCAAAGACACTGCCCGCCGAGGCGTCAATCGCCAGGTCGCCGTTCTGGTCGCTGCTGGGCGACACCATGCCAAAGACCACGCCACCGTTTGATCCCGCCGCTCCGCTGTGAATGTGCAGCGCGGTGACATCATCGCCTGTGGCCATGGTTTGCGCGCCGTCCAGGTCGATCCCGGTGAGGGTAAAGCTCAGCTCGAACCGGTCCTGCGCGTGGTTCAGCACCCCGGTGCCGGTGCCCGTGGCGCTGCTGCCTGTCGGATTGGTCGGCTGCGCCCCATCGATGTCGAGTGTGAAGTAGACCGATCCGAAATCGGTGATCGTTGCGTCCACCGCGGTGCCGCGGGTGTAGATATAGGTGCTGTTGCCCTGTCCCAGTGTGATGTCTGTCATGTGGTCCTTCTTTCCTCCATCCGGCAGGCTCTGACCCGCGCTCCAGGGCAGTCACGCGCGAAACCGGGATCCGGTTTCACAAACTGTCCGGCATAAATTGCGGGTTTGGCCTTTTGGTGTGTGCGCCGGGTCTGTGCGGCCCTGTGAGCTTGCGCGTTGATCCCGCGCCGGTGGCTGCATGTGCCGCTGACCTGTCCGCCACTCATTTCGGTTTGGCAGACCGGCTGCCCTGCGGCCTGCTGCGTGCCAGCGCCACCAGACCGCGCGGCTGAGGCGCGCGCCCTGCGCGTTGCCCCGGCGTTTGTGCTGCCAGCCTGTTCCGGTCCGGTGAAATCCGGCATGTCGCCCCCCGAATGACGCGATGTCATTGTCCCGGGCCACGGCGGCAAGGCCTTTGGGTGTCGAAAACCGCACAACGCCGCATGTCATACCTGACCAAGAGGCGTAGCGGCAGATCGCGGACACGGCAAGCGGGTTGTGCAGCCGGTGGCGTGCGGCGGGTGCGCCGGGCTTGTCTTGCGCCCTCAGCCGTGGGACACCGCCCCCATGGAACGGCTCT
>JAHDCH010000129.1:0-2344 GCA_020629995.1 Pseudaestuariivita sp.
GCGAACCTGGCCGAGGCCGAGAGGATCATCCGCGACACGATCATGGCCGACCCAAGGTCGAAGGCAGAGCCCGAGCCGTTCATCCAGGTGAACACGCTCAATGCGAGCTCGGTCGATTTCCTGGTGCGGGTGTGGGTCGATAGTGCGGAATATTTTGCCTATCAGGCCGACATGAAGCGCGCGGTGAAAGAAGCGCTGGACGCGGGCGGGATCGACATTCCGTTTCCGACGCGGACGCTGGTTCAGGCAGCCTGAACCCCGGCCACTGCAGGTAGGATGGGTGCTAGCACCCATCCTACGCAAGGGTCAGAGCGTGGCGAGCAGAGCCTCGCCGCCCGACACTTCGCAGGTGCCGGGGCTTTCCTCGAGGTGCAGGGTGGCGACACGGCCATCGTCCACAACCATCGCATAGCGTTTGGACCGGGCCAGAAGGCCGACGGGCGGCGCGTCAAAGTCCATCCCCAAAGCCTTGGTGAACGCGCCATCGGAATCGCCCAGCATCGTGATGCCGGCCTCGGACGCGCCGGTCGCCTCGCCCCAGCTTTTCATCACGAAGGGATCGTTGACCGAAACGCAGATGATTTCGTCCACGCCCTTGCCGGCAAAGCCGTCCTTGGTGCGGATGAACGAAGGCACGTGCGCCGAGTGGCAGGTGGGGGTGAACGCGCCGGGAACGGCAAAGATCACGACCTTGCGGCCCGCGGTCTTGGAGGTCAGATCGACTTGTTCGGGGCCTTCGGCGCCCATCTGGATCAGGGTTGCGGCGGGGAGTGTGTCGCCTTCGGCAATCATGTGTGTCGTCCTTCGACCGGTTGGGTTTTACGTCCCCGTGATATAATGCGGGATGGGCAAAGACCAATGGGGGCTGACGTGGCGCATTTCGTGGTTGTTGGGGGAGGCCAGGCGGGGGCCTCGCTGGTGGCAAAGCTGCGCAAGGACGGCTTTGACGGAGAGATCACGCTGATCTGCCAGGAACCGGTGCCGCCCTATCAGCGCCCGCCGCTGAGCAAGGCATACCTGTTGGGCGACATGGAGCTGGAGCGGCTGTTCCTGAGGCCCGAGGCATTCTACGCAGAGCAGGGGATCACGCTGAAGCTGGGCGCAACAGCAGAGGCGCTGGACACCGAGGCCAGGACCGTGACCGTGAACGGAGAGGCTCTGGGCTATGACCAGCTGGCGCTGACAACCGGATCATCGCCGCGCAGGTTGCCCGCGGCCATCGGCGGAGACCTTGAGGGCGTGTACACGGTGCGCGGCCTTGCAGATGTCGACGCAATGGAGCCCGAAGTGCGAGAGGGCGCACGCGTGCTGATTGTGGGCGGGGGGTATATCGGCCTTGAGGCGGCGGCGGTCTGCGCCAAGCGCGGTCTGAACGTCGTGCTGGTCGAGATGGCAGAGCGCATCCTGCAGAGGGTGGCCGCGCCGGAGACCTCGGATTATTTCCGCGCGCTGCACACCAGCCACGGGGTGGATATCCGCGAGGGCGTGGGGCTGGAGCGGCTGACAGGCGAGGGGCGTGTCAGCGGTGCGGTTCTGTCGGACGGCAGCGAGATCGCGGCGGATTTCGTGATTGTCGGTGTCGGGATCACGCCGGGCACAGGCTTGGCCGAGGCGGCCGGGCTGGCGATTGACAACGGGATCCGCACGGATCTGCACGGGCGCACGAGCGACGCGGCGGTCTGGGCGGCGGGCGATTGCGCTTCGCTGCCTTATCGCGGTCAGCGCATCCGGCTGGAATCGGTGCAGAACGCCATCGATCAGGCCGAGGTGGTGGCGCAGAACATGATGGGCGCAGGGGTCGAATACCTGCCCAAGCCGTGGTTCTGGTCGGACCAGTACGACACCAAGCTGCAGATCGCGGGGCTGAACACCGGCTATGACCGGGTGGTGACGCGCACGGGCGAAGGCGGGGCGGTGTCGTTCTGGTACTACAACGGGCTGACGCTGCTGGCCGTGGATGCGATGAACGATCCACGCGGCTACATGATCGGCAAGCGGCTGATCGAGGCGGGCAAGAGCCCGGCGCCCAACGTGATCGCCGACCCGGAAACCGATATGAAAGCGCTGCTGAAGGCGTGAGGATCGTTGGTGGCGAGCATGGCGGGCGCAGGCTTGCCGCGGTCGGCAAGGGCGACGCCAGAAACGCGCTGCGCCCGACCAGCGACCGGTTGCGCGAGGCGCTGTTCAACATCCTGTCCGGCGGGCGGTTTGGTGACGTGCTGGATGGCGCGGTGGTGCTGGACCTGTTCGCGGGCACAGGCGCGCTGGGCCTTGAGGCGCTGAGCCGGGGCGCCGCGCAGGCGGTGTTTGTCGAAAGCGGGCGCGTGGGGCAGGGGCTGATCCG
>JAHDCH010000129.1:2444-4378 GCA_020629995.1 Pseudaestuariivita sp.
GCGGGCAGGCCCTTGGCCGTCTTTTCGGCAATCCAGTCCGAGGTCACCGAAGCGCCAAGCGCCTTGATGCGGGCGGTTTCCGCCTCGGACAGGGTGGCGATGGCATTGTCCGATGCCTGCATGGCAGCCAGCCCGTCGACATCGCCGGTGTCATGCGCGCGGCCCGCCCAGGCCGAGGCCATGGCGCCCGAATTGGCATCGATCACCGCCTTGAGGTCATCGGGCAGCGCGGCATAGGCATCCTTGTTCATCGCCCAGATGAAGTAGAGGTTGTACAGCGACCGATCCCCGGCCACATCGGTGTGGCTGTCGGTCAGCTCGTTCAGCTTGAGCGAGGGCGACATTTCCCAGGTGATCACGCCGCCATCAACCACACCACGCGACAGCGCCTCGGGGAAGGCGGGGACGGGCATGCCGATGGGATTGGCCCCCAGTTTTTCCAGCAGCAAGGTGGCGGGGCGCGACGGGCCGCGCAGGTTGAGGCCGGCAAAATCCTCGACCGAGGAGATGGGCGCGCCTTTCTTGTGCACGATGCCGGGGCCGTGCATATGCGCCGCGATCAGATGCACGTCCGAGAAATCGTCGGCAAGGTGCGTCTGGGTGAAGTCCCAAGCGGCCATCGACGCGGCTTCGGCGGATTTGGGGGTCATGAAAGGCAGCTCGAGAGCCTCGGCCTCGGGGAAGCGGCCCGGCTGGTAGCCGGGGATGACCCAGCCGCCATCGATCACGCCATCACGGATCAGGTCATATTGCGAAGGCGCAGAGCCGCCCAGCTGCATGAAGGGATAGATTTCGATCTTGAGGCGTCCGCCGCTTTCGGCTTCGACCTTGCGGGCCCAGGGTTCGATAAAGTGCTTCGGGTTCGCCGAAGTGGGCGAGACGAAGTGCTGAAAGCGCAGAGTGACCTCCTGAGCCAGCGCAGGCGCGGCAGAGAGGACAAGGGCAAGAAGGGTGGAAGTGACCGATTTCATGGCGGTCTCCTGTCAGTTGAACCGGGGGTCAGATGGGCGCTTGGTGCCTTAGTTGCAAGTTAGTCGCAACTTGGAAAGCAGCGATCGCGGCCGTAACGCCTTGAGAAAAGGATAGGTTTCTCGCTTAGGGGGAAATGGAGAGCCAGTTTCCCCCTAAGGCTGTCAGTTCTGACCCAGAAGCTCGCGCAGGACCTGGCGCAGGACGGTTTCGCTTTTGACCTGTTCGCGCTGGCGCTGGGTGGGTTGCGCCTGCGGCTGGGGTTGAGGCGCGGCCTGCACGGGCGCGGCGGGCACGATCATCGGCAGCGGCCGGGCGGGCAGGCCATCGTGCACGCGGGTCATCGTTTCGTGCCAGATTTCCGAAGGCAGGCCGCCGCCGGTCACACCGGTGAGCGGCGTGTTGTCGTCATAGCCCATCCAGACGCCGGCGACGTAATCGGCGGTGAACCCGATGAACCACGCATCCCGCGCGGCCTGGGTGGTGCCGGTTTTGCCCGCAGCTTCGCGCCCGGGCAATTGGGCGCGGGTGCCGGTGCCGGTTTTGACGACCTCGTGCATCATGTAGACCAGGCGGCCCGCGGCCTCCTGGCTGATGACGCGGGGGCCGATGCCGCCCGACGTGCCCATGAGGGGTTCGCTGTCGCCCTGCATCCGCAGATCGACAAGGCCGTAGGGCACAACGGAGGAGCCGCCGTTGAGGATGCCGGCATAGGCGGCTGTCATCTCGAGCAGGGTGGATTCGGACGCGCCGAGGGCGACAGAGGGGCTGTCGGTCAGGGTGCCCGAGATGCCAAAGGCGCGGGCGATCTCGCGCACACGGTCGCGGCCCAGCCCTTCGGAGATCTTGACGGCGGGGATGTTGTAGCTTTGGGCCAGAGCCTCGGTCAGGGTGACGCGGCCGTGGAATTTGTTGTCGTAGTTCTTGGGCGAATAGGGGCCCGAGCCGGGGACATTGATTGTCAT
>JAHDCH010000129.1:4478-7307 GCA_020629995.1 Pseudaestuariivita sp.
GCTGTCTGGATGCGGGGATCCAGAGTGGTGCGGATCACCACATCGTCGGTCGTGTTGCGGGTGAAGAATTCGGGCCCCGAGGTCATCACCCAATCGGCAAAATACCCACCGGCGCGCGCATCGGCGGCCTGGGACAGGACAGCGGGGTTGGCGCGGGCGGTGCTTGCCTGTTCGGGGGTCAGGTAGCCCTGATCCTCCATCAGCCCCAGAACAAGGTTGGCGCGGCGGCGCGAGCGGTCGAGGTCATTGGTGGGCGCATAGCGCGTGGGCGCGACCAGAAGGCCGGCCAGCATCGCCGCTTCGGGCGCGTTCACCAGTTGCGAGGATTTGCCAAAGTAGCGTTTGGACGCGGCCTCGAACCCACGCGCCCCGGCGCCAAGGAAGGCGCGGTTGAGGTAGATGGTGAGGATGTCGTCCTTGGTGAACTTGGCCTCGAGGGCGAGGGCATAGGTTGCCTCTTTGACCTTGCGCCAGAGCGAGCCCTGACGGCACTCGGATTCGTAGGCGGCCTCGCTCTCCCACTGGGCGGGGTCATAGGGCGTGCCGAGGCAGAGCAGCTTGGCGACCTGCTGGGTGATGGTCGAGCCGCCGTGGCCGGACAGGGGGCCGCGGCCTTCGCGCAGGTTGATGCGCACAGCCGACGCCACGCCGCGCGGGCTGACGCCGATGTGGCGGTAGAAGCGTTTGTCTTCGGTCGCGATGACGGCGTTGCGCAGGTGAGGGGACACTTCGGAGGCGTCGATCGCCCCGCCGAACTGGTCGCCGCGCCAGGCAAAGGTGCGCCCGCCACGGTCCAGCAGAGTGACCGACCCACGCGCACGCCCGTCGAGCAATTGGTCATACGAGGGCAGGGTCGAGTAGTAGTAGAACACGCCAAGACCAACCAGAACCGCGACAATCGCGGCCGAGGCCAGCGACATCCGCCAGATCACGCGGAAGATCCACAGCACCGCATTGATCAGCCATCCGATGGGTCCGCGCCGCGCCGTCTTGCGCGCGGGTTTGCGTGCCTTGCGCGGCTTTTTCGGTGCGGCCTTGGCGGCCTTGTACCGTTTGTCAGCCACAAGGCGGCCGCCCTGTTTGCGAGTGTTACTCATACCGTGTGGTCCTGCCCGACCTGATGTTTGTTGCCTCACCTATACCGGTTTCTGCCCGGTTTGTAGAGGCCGGGATCGCAATGGGCGGATTCACGGCTGCCTAAAAATTAGTCGTGCAAAAACAACAGCACAAAAAATAGGCATATGCGCGGAAAAGAGTCACGGGTTCCGGGGGTGCGGACTTCCTTTTGCACGGGTTCGAAAGGTTTCTTGCCGGTGTCAAAGCGCAGGCCGGGCCTGCTGGATAAAAGGGGATAGTGGTGAAACTGATCATTGCGACGATCAAGCCGTTCAAGCTCGAGGAGGTCCGCGAGGCCCTGACCGAGATTGGCGTGCGGGGCATGATGGTGACCGAGATCAAGGGCTTCGGCTCGCAGTCGGGTCATACCGAAATCTACCGCGGCGCCGAATACGCCGTGAACTTTGTGCCGAAAGTGAAGCTGGAGATCGCCGTCAGCGCGGCGATGACCGATCAGGTGGTCGAGACGATCACCAAGACGGCGCAGACCGGCAAGATCGGCGACGGCAAGATTTTTGTTCTGGACCTGGCGCAAGCGGTGCGCGTGCGGACCGGCGAAACCAACGAGGATGCGCTGTAAGGCGCGCAGACCCAAGGGGACAACCTTATGAAACTACGTAACTCTTTGGCTCTTGGCGCGGCGATTGCCCTGCTGCCGGGACTGGCGCTGGCACAAGATGCAGCGCCCGGGTTCGACGAGATCGGCCCGTATATCATGACCACCCTGCTGTTCTGCATGGCCGGTTTCCTGGTGTTCTTTATGGCCGCAGGTTTTGCCATGCTCGAAGGCGGGCTGGTGCGCGGCAAGAACGTCACCATGCAGATGACCAAGAACATCGCGCTGTTCTCGATCGCGGCCATCATGTACTGGCTGGTCGGCTTCAACACGATGTACCCCGGCGATTTCAACGGCTGGTTCGCCATCGGTGGCCAGACGGTTCTGGATCCGGTGGGCGTGGCGGCTGCTGACGCGGCGCTGGACTATGCCTCGGTCGGGTCGGACTTCTTCTTCCAGCTGGTGTTCGTCGCCGCGACGGCCTCGATCGTGTCGGGTGCCGTGGCCGAGCGGATCAAGCTGTGGCCCTTCCTGATCTTTGTCGTCATCCTGACGGGCATCATGTACCCGATCTCGGGCTCGTGGCAGTGGGGCGGCGGCTGGCTGTCGGAAGCAGGCTTCAGCGACTTTGCCGGCTCGACTGTCGTGCACTCGGTCGGTGGCTGGGCAGCGCTGGCTGGCGTGATCGTGCTGGGCCCGCGTCTGGGCAAGTACAAGGACGGCCGCGTCAACCCGATGCCGGGTTCGAACCTGGCCCTCGCAACGCTGGGTACGTTCATCCTGTGGCTGGGCTGGTTCGGCTTTAACGGCGGCTCGCAGCTGGCGATGGGCACTGTGGGTGACGTCAGCGACGTGTCGCGCATCTTTGCCAACACCAACATGGCGGCGGCAGCCGGTGCGGTGACCGCGCTGATCCTGACGCAGATCCTGTACAAGAAGCCTGACCTGACCATGGTGCTGAACGGCGCGCTGGCCGGTCTGGTGTCGATCACGGCAGAGCCGCTGGCCCCGACCCTGTTCGGCGCCCTGTGGATCGGTGCCGTGGGCGGTATCATCGTGGTCCTGACCATCCCGATGCTGGACAAGCTGAAGCTGGACGACGTGGTCGGCGCGATCCCGGTCCACCTGTTCGCAGGCATCTGGGGCACCATCGCGGT
>JAHDCH010000130.1 GCA_020629995.1 Pseudaestuariivita sp.
GCCGCGTTGATCGTGTTGACAATCAGTACAGCCGAGTCCGCCGAGGTCACAAGGAAGGTCATCAGCAGCACCACGATCAGCAACGCCATGCCCCAGGCCAGCGCCTGAGCAATCGGGGCCAGCATGAATTCGGTCATGGCAAAGATCTTGTCACCGTTACCGGCATCAAAGATCACGCCGTTGGCCTCGCCGTACAGCTCAAGCCAGATCGCCGTGCCGCCGGCCCACGAGAACCAGACCATGCACATCAGCCCCGGCACGATCATCGCGCCCAGAACAAATTCGCGGATCGTGCGCCCGCGCGAAATCCGCGCCAGGAACAGGCCCACAAACGGCGCGAATGCGATCCACCATGCCCAGTAGAACACCGGCCACCAGCCCTGCCACTGCGCCAGCTTGAACGCCTCGGACCCTTCGACGCCATCCGAGAAATAGACGTTAAAGCTCAGATAGGGCAGCGCCAGCAGGTAATCCCACAGGCCCACGATCAGCGCCGTCGCGCCGAACCACGTGGCCCCGAAGATAATGAAAAAACCAAGCAGGATGATCGACAGCACCATGTTGATGTTCGACAACCACTTGATGCCCTTGCCCACGCCCGACAGCGCCGACAGGGTCGAGGCCCCCATGATGAACAGCAGCGCCACCACGATGCCGACAAAGTTGACCTTGCCCGCGATATCGGCACCTGCCGCATCAACGGCCCCTGCGGGGTGCACCAGCCCGCCAATGCCGATCCGCGTCAGACCTGCAACAAACTGGTCGACCCCAAAACCCAGCGTCTGCGCCACGCCCAAAATGGTTGCCACGACCGCGACGATATCCACGATATGCCCGGTTACGCCCGACAGCGATTTGCCGAACAGCGGCGTCAGCGCCGAACGGATTGTCAGGGGCAGCCCCCGCCGATAGCTGAAAAAGGCCAGCGCCAGCCCGATAATCGCATAACAGGCCCAGGCCCCCGCCCCCCAGTGCAGGAACGACCAGACATAGGCGGTCCGGATATTGTCTTCGCCCCCGGCGGTTGTGATGCCTTGGATCACGGAGGGGTTGTTCTGAAAATGCGCCACCGGTTCGGCAACAGCCCAGGTCAGCATTCCCACGCCGATCCCTGCACCGAACATCATCGAAAACCACGAAAAATTGCTGAACTCGGGCTTGTCTCCCGGTGCGCCCAGCAAAAGCCGTCCCCCCGAAGGCCAGGCGGCAAGACCCAGGCACACGATCACGAACAGCGCCACAACCCAGATGTACCAGGCCGCAAAATTCGACAGGATGACCGAGTTCAGGTCTCCCAGCACCCGGCCCGATTGCGTCGGCCAGAAAATGCACCACACGACGAGGACCGAGATGATCATCTTGCTGATCACGGTCACGTCCACGCTGAACCCTCGGTAAAATCCTCGGTCCGCTGTCTTGATGGGCAAATCCATCAACGGAGGTTTGACTGACATATGGCTGGCTCCCTTCTTTTTTGGTTGGGTTCAGCCTAGGGGTATGGGCGGCGGCACTGCAATTTTTAGACGGTTCAAACCTCAAAATTGCCGCTGAAAGGAATATTTTTCTATCAAGTGAATTTTTTCAGGACGTTTTTCGCAAAACACAGAAAATCACACTCGGCACCGGTGAAAAGCCGCGCCGCGTTTTCACGCGACTTATGCCGGCTATCCCGAGTCGTTGCGCCTCACATTAAAAAAGCGCGCGCCGGTTTCCCTGCGCGCGCCTCCCAATCGACGCAACACACTTTCCCGGTCAGGCGTTCACATCGACAACGACGCGCCCCTTGACCTGACCCTTGAGGATATCGCCCCCCAGCGCCGGCAAATCGGCCAGAGTTGCAGGCTGAACCATCGCCTCGAGCTTGTCCATCGGCAGGTCCTTGGCGATACGTTCCCAGGCGCGCAGGCGGTTTTCGTAGGGTTGCATCACGCTGTCGATGCCCAAAAGGTTCACGCCGCGCAGCAAGAACGGGATCACGGTCGCCGGCAGGCCCGCGCCGCCGGCAAGGCCCACGGCAGCGACGCTTGCGCCGTACTTCATCTGTCCCAGCACCCGGGCCAGCATCGGTCCGCCCACGGCGTCCACGCACCCCGCCCAGGTTTCGCTTTCCAACGGGCGCTTGACCGTCTCGTTCACCTCTTCTCGCGCCACGATGCGGGTTGCGCCCAGCCCCTTGAGGTAGCCTTCCGTCTCGGGGCGCCCGGTCACTCCCGCCACGTCATAGCCCAGGTTCGCCAGAATGGCTGTCGCCACAGACCCAACCCCGCCGGCGGCGCCTGTCACCAGAACTTCGCCCTGATCCGGCTTCATTCCGTGATCTTCCAGCGCCATCACCGCCAGCATTGCGGTAAAGCCCGCGGTGCCCACCGCCATCGCCGCCCGCGTATCAAGCCCCTCCGGCAACGGCACCAGCCAATCGGCCTTGACCCGCGCCTTTTGGGCATAGCCGCCCCAATGCGCCTCGCCGACGCGCCAGCCCGTCAAGACAACCTTGTCGCCCGGTTTGTACCGCGCATCATCGGACGCCTCGACCGTACCTGCAAAGTCGATGCCCGGCACATGCGGATAGCTGCGCACCAGGCCGCCACCGGGCCCGATACACAGCCCGTCCTTGTAGTTCACCGTTGAATATTCGACCGCGACGGTCACCTCACCTTCCGGCAGGCGTTCCTCGCCGATCTCCTGAACCGCCGCCGCGGTCTTGCCCTCTTCATCCTTCTCAACGACCAACGCCTTGAACATCGCTCTATCCTTCTTCTCTTTACAAATATGGCGGGGGTCCGGGGGCTGGCCCCCGGTCCTGCCCTCAAATCCAGAACCCGGCCTGCACCTCTGCGTCGAACCGGCCGCTTTGCGTCTCAACGCTCAGCTGCGTGCCGGGATCCCAATGGGTCATCCGTACCATGCCGATGGCCACGTTTGTCTGAAAGTCCGGTGACCAGGCGCAGGACGTCACCTGCCCCACCCGTTCGTCCCCGGCCAGAACCGGCCACAGGCGGTCGCATGGTGGCAAATCCCCGGTGATCGACAGCGCGCGCACCTGGCGTATCGGCCCTTCCTGCGCCACCCTCAGCAGTGCGTCCCGACCAACGCAGCCGATCGCCGTCTGCGTCGAGCAAAACCGCCCCAGGCCACATTCATGCGGTGTGTTGGACCGCGTCATGTCGTTTCCGTAACTCAGCAGCCCGCCTTCGATCCGCTCGATCAGATTGGGACAGCCAGCATGCACGTCCAGGTCGCGCCCGGCCTCCATCAGCGCGTTCCACAGCGGCATCCCGTGCTCTGTGCCCTCGACATAGATTTCGAACCCGCCCTGCTTGGAATAGCCCGATCGCGCCACGACGAATGAGGTCCCCTCGAAGTCGAACCAGCCGTAGCGGAAAAACCGGATGTCCCGCACGCCGTCGCCGAATACGCGCGCGGCCAGTTCATCGGCCTTGGGACCCTGGATCGCCAGCGGCGACACATCCGGCTCGTCCACCATCACGTCCAGCCTGAACCCGTAGGCAATGCCCTTGACCCAGAACAGCAGGTCGCTGTCCGCGATCGAGATCCAGTAGCGATCCTCGCTCAGCTTGAGCGCGACCGGGTCGTTCAGCATACCGCCGGTTTCGTCCACCATCGGCACATAATAGCACTGGCCCGGCAGCATTCCGCGCAGATCGCGCGGTGTCAGCATCTGCATCAGGCGGCCCGCATCCGGCCCGCGCACCTCAACCTGACGTTCGACCGCCACGTCCCAGACCTGCACCGCCTCCTTGAGATGGCGATAGTCCTCCTCGACCGACCGAAAGACCGTCGGCAGCAGCATGTGATTGTAGACGGTGTATCCTTTGACACCCGCCGCCTCGACCCCGTCCGAAAACGGGGTGCGGCGCACGCGGCGTGACGGTGCGATTACAGCCATGGGCCTTGCTCCGGCATGATGAACAGATCGGTATCGTGGGTCTTGGCGCCTGCCGCGGTCAGCATGGCGTGGATTTGCCCGCGATGATGGGTCTGGTGGTTGAAGAAATGAACGACGCACAGCGCCACGGGTTTGGTCACGTCGCGGCCCAGCGCGCCCGAATGCCAGCTGAGACTGCCTGTCAGGGCAGGCGAAGACAGACCTTCGGCCCATGTCAGGATGCGCCCGTCGGTGCGAAACCTTTCGGTGCCCCATGCGGCCAGTGTCGGCGTCAAGGTGCGGTGGCCCTCGGGCCCGACGTCCGGGCCTGGCTTGCCGTCAAACCGCGACATCCAAAGCTGATCGCCCCACAAAAGGTGGTTCGCCGTCGCAAGGATCGAGCCAAAGAACGCCCCGCGATCCTCTCGCAAAGCCGCATCCGTCAGGCTCTCCATCGCGGACTTCATATGCCGGTTCTGCCACGCATTGTAGCGCGCCATCATCAGCACATAGCTGCGGTCGATCATTTTCCGGGGCCTGACCAGTCAATCGGGCAGATCTCGGCCGACTTGCCGCCAAAGTCCCAGACGCGGCCATAGTCGCGCACCTTGGATTTCAGGCCACGTGCCGCGATGATGTTGGGGCCCATCCAGTACTTGGAATTGGTCACCGTCACGGGCTGCGATTTGTCGGCGCCGGTGATCATCTCGATCTCGCCCGAGATCTTGCGCCCGATGTGCAGACCCCGCTTGGTCCCGTCGCGCACGATCTCGACCGGCGCCCGCTCGGCCCCGATGATGGTGCTGACCAGCATGGTGAAAAGGCCCGTCGTGCCGCCCGCCTGCCCGGAAAAGATGCGCAGGATGCCTTCATAGGCCTTGCCGCTTGCGCGCTCGTCCACATAAGCCGCCACGCGCCAGTCGCCCTCGGCCATGCGGCCCGGTATTTCGACCATCAACCCAACGTTCAGGCCCGACAGGTCTTCGCCCTCGTAATGGCCTTCATCGATGGCGATCGCCATCCACGCCTTGCAATCGCCTTCGGTCGGCGGGTGCGCGCCCAGGCTGACCACACAGGGGCAAAAGACAGTGCACGAACAGTTCAGGAACAATTCGCCCTTGATCACCCATTCGCTGGGGTTCTGGACCCGGCGCGCCGGGTTCTGCATCCGGCTGTCGATCCTTTGGCTGACCGGCAGCTTGTCGGCTTCGGGTTTGCGTCTCAGCGCCATGTCTTATCCTCCCATGATACCCCAGGCGATCACGCCCAGGCCTGCGGCGATCAGGATCGCCCCCATCGGTCTGGTCACGACGTGACCCACCTGCGGCAGCTTTTCCACCACCATGAACAATGTCGCGAGGCCCATCCAGAGCAGGCTCATCACCCCGCCGACAAATCCCAGCGCCATGAAACCCCAGCAGCAGCCGACGCAAAACGCACCCAGCCCAAGCCCCATGCGCAAACCGCCAGCCGCGCCCGTGCGCCAGTTGCCAAGGAAATAGGTCATCGGGCTGTGGCACACGCCATGGCAAACCTCCTTGGCACGCGTGAATTGAAACGCGCCCACCACAATCAACAGCAGCCCGGCGAACAATGTCGAGGTTGCGATGCCCATCATGTCGATGAACCCGGTCGCCAGCAGGCCGACCTGCACACCTGCAATCAGCGCGGCAAAGGCGACCCACACGATGAAATACCCCGCCAGAACACCCAGCCATCCGGCGCGCGTACCATCCGCGCTGACCATCAGGTCTTCGTAGGCGCGCAGGGTCGGCACCATCGTCGGCAGCATCATGGCCGCCATCATGATCGCCCACATCGGGAACAGCGCACCAAAGGCGGTCATATCCATGCCCATTTGCATGCCGTCCATGCCGCCTTCGGACATCGCGCCGCCACTCATGCCGTCGCCCGAGGCCATGCCGCCCATGTCCATGCCGCTCATCATCTGCGACGGGCGACCGATCCAGTCCAGCCCCATCGATGTGGCCATCGCATACATCACGTACCATGCGGCCAGAATGACCGCGAAGAAACACAGCCAAAGAATGGACCTGAAATTGAGCGCCACCTGCACCTCCCGACTCGCTTGCATTTCAAATGTCAGACTTTTAAATGTCTGACAAATGAAAAAGCGTGCGCCTGACCTCTCCGCCCAGATTGCCAGCTCGATCCGTGATGCCATTGTCGACGGACGCCTGATCGTGGATGAACGCCTGCCGTCCGAAGCCGAGCTTTCAGCCGAATTCGAAGTCTCCCGCTCCACTGTCCGCGAAGCGCTCAAACGTCTTGGGGCGCAATCTTTGATCCGCACCGAACGCGGCGCCACGGGCGGCGCCTTTGTGAACCATTTGCGCTATGAAGACGCCTATGCCCAGCACGTTACCACCTCGACGCTGCTGCTTTCGATGAACTCCGTCCACTTTGCCACCGCGGCCGAGGCGCGCTTTGCCCTCGAGGCGGCCTGCGTGCCCCTGTCCGCTGCGCGGCGCACGCCCGATCATCTGGCCACCATGCGGGCCGAAATCCACCGGCAGTCGCAGCCGGGGCTCAGCGACGAGGGGTTTTGCGCCTCCGACGTGGCATTTCACCGGGCTCTGGTCGATGGCGCGGGGAATCCGGTGCTCAGCTACCAGCTTGCCGGCGCGGTCGAAGCCATGCAGCCTTTGATGAACATGATCACCTTCACGGCCCGCTCGCGATCGGAAATCGTGTCGCTGCACAGCCGGATCGCCGATGCCCTGGACGCGCGGGATGCATCCGCTGCGGATGCCACTCTTTCCGAGCTGGCCAGCTATACCGTGACCCTCGGCCAGACCATGTTCGCCAAAGCGCGCTCGGGCTGATCCGCGCCCCTTGACCGCCCCGCCCTTCGCGTCATCTCTACGGCACCACGGACGGAGACTTCGATGCACTGGCTTGACCTCATCTGCGCTGTTCTGACCATCGGCTTTGGCGCTTTCGGTTTTCTGGCGCCGCGCTACACAGCCTCGGCCCTCGATCTTGCACCAACCGCCAGCACCATGGGGCTGAGCGAGATGCGTGCCTCTGTCGGCGGCTTGTTCGTCATCGCGGGGATCGCCGCCCTTTGGATGAACGCTGCGCCCGCCTGGGCCATGCTGGGCTTTGCCTTTGCCGGCGCAGCTACGGGACGGCTGATTTCCTTGCTGGTCGACAACCCTCCCAAGTACAAATGCGCGGCCTTCGGCGCGATCGAAGCCGTCCTCGCGGCCGTCCTTCTGGCGCGCCACCTCTAGGCTTCTTCTCTTTTCAAATATGGCCGCCGGAGGCTCCTGCCGCTTGCAAACCGCGCCGCCCGCGCCTATTTCTGGACCGTCCTTCGGGACTATGGACATAAACGCGCTCGTAATAAGCGGATCGGACCCGGG
>JAHDCH010000131.1 GCA_020629995.1 Pseudaestuariivita sp.
CTGCCTGATCCACCAGCCCAGCTACAATATGCTGAACCGCTGGGTCGAACGGGATGGGTTGCTGGATACGCTGGACGATCTTGGCGTGGGGTCGATCGCCTTTACGCCGCTGGCGCAGGGCATGTTGACCAAAAAGTATCTTGGCGGCGTGCCCGAAGGCAGTCGTGCGACACAGGGCAAGTCCCTGAAACCCGATTTTCTGAGCGACGCTGCGATGGACAAGATACGCGGCCTGAATGCCATTGCCGAACGGCGCGGTCAGACATTGGCGCAAATGGCGCTGGCCTGGGTGCTGCGCGGAGGCCGGGTGACAACGGCCCTGATTGGTGCGTCCAAACCCGAACAGGTGATCGATTGCGCGGGCGTGGTTCGCAACATGGACTTTTCCAAGGACGAGCTGGCCGAGATCGACACGCTGGCCACGGATGAAGAAATCAACCTGTGGGCGCGTTCGTCGGAAGAGGTCTGAGGCGCGGCGGCCTTAGCGCCGCCGCAGCATGGCGCCAAGCACCGTCAGACGTTTATGGTAGGCCGCGGCGATGCAGTTTTCGTCTGTGCGGCAGGCGTTGCGTTCGTCAAGCCAGCGCAGATGCGCTTTGCCGCCGGATCGGGCTTTGGCGGCGTCATGAACAGCAGCCGTGGCCGCGTCGAGGTTGGACAGCCGCTTTGATGAACAAATCGTCCGCTCTGCCGCATTCAGCCCGGTATTCTTGCACCATGGGCGCGGCTTGAGCGGCGGTTCATATTTGGCGATCTGCGAGCGTAAGGCGGCGATGCGGCTGAGGTAGGCATCTTCGATACAGCTGATGCGCGTGCCGCATTTGTCACGGATGCCGACCCGCCACAGGTTCTGGTTGGATTTGACTTTGGGCAAGTCGATCCGGACAGCTTGCGCATAAAGCTGGTTCAGCTCTGCATCCAGCTCGCCCAGAAAGACATCCGAGCAGATCGTCCTTTCGGTGGAGTTCAGATTTGCGCTGGTGCACCAGGTTTGCGCGGCGGCGGGCGCGGCACAGATCAGGGCGGCAAATGTCACGGCGGCGGAAACAGGGCGAAGCATGGGGCGTATCCTTTGGTTTGCACCAGTCTGGCAAGTCTTGGGGCGCAGGTCACGGAAAAAGGCCGGTTGCACCGCTGGACAATCGGCACGAGGCAAGGTTTTGCTGCGCGGCGATGACACACGGCCTGCATACCCGCCGCGCCATCGGCATTCTGGGGGGATCATTCGATCCCGCTCATGCCGGCCATCTGCATATTTCAAAGGCGGCCTTGCGCATCTTTGGGCTGCGCGAGGTGTGGTGGATGGTCAGCCCGGGCAACCCGCTCAAGGTGCGTGGGCCGGCGGCGCTTCCGCGCCGGATCGAACGGGCGCAAGCCGTGATCGACCATCCGCGCATCAAGGTCAGTGACTTCGAGGCGCGCGCCGGATCGCGCTATACGGCGCAATCGCTGGCCCTGCTTCAGCGCGCTTATCCGCGAGAGCGGTTCGTCTGGCTTATGGGCGCGGACAACCTCGCGCAGTTCGACCGGTGGCAGGATTGGGAAGATATCCTCGCACGGGTGCCGGTCGGCGTTTTTGCCCGGCCCGGCGACCGGCAGGCGGCGCTCCATTCCAAGGCCGCGACGATTTATCGCCAGTACCGCCTGAAAGGGCGCCGCGCGCGCGTGCTTGCGGGCGCGGACACGCCGGCCTGGGCGTTCGTGAACCTGTCGATGCGCTCGGAAAGTTCAACCGCGATCCGGGCTGCGGGGGGCTGGGAGACGGGCTGATACGATGCCCGCCGCGGCGATCAGGGCCATCCCGGCCCATGTCAGCGGCGTTGGCACATCTGCGAACAGCACATAGCCCAGACCCGTCGCTGCCAGCAGCTGCACGTAGACAAACGGTGCAACCTGCGCCGCCGAGGCCTGTTTGTACGCGTGGATCAAGGTCAGGTTGCCGCCCATCGAGCACAGACCCGAAAGCGCCAGAAGACCGGCGACCTGCCAGTTGAACACGGGCCATAGCCACAGCCCGAAGGGCAACGTCAGCACCGCGGCCATCGCCAGCTGCGAGGCCAGCAGGGTAAGAGGCGGATAGTGCCCTGCCAGCCAGCGCGACGCGGCAAGAAACCCGCCATAGAACAGCCCGGCAAGCACCGCAAAGAGGGCGAAGGGGTTCATCTCGCCCGAAGGGCGCACCACCAGCATCACGCCTGCAAATCCCAGCGCGACCAGACCCCAGCGGACCGCACTGACCTTTTCGCCCAGCAACAGGGCGCAGAGCAGAACGCTGACCAGTGGGCCGACGAACAGCCCTGCAAAGGCATCTGCCAGAGGAATGCGCGAAAGCGCAGTCAGGATTGACGTGATCCCGCCCGCGATCAACGCCGCGCGCAGCCACAGCCGTTTGTCGAACGACCTGGCGAATTCCGCGCGTGGCAGGAATGGCAGAACCAGTACAGCGCCGATCACGAAACGTGACCACGCGACAAATCCGGGCGCAACGCCATGGCTCTGGGCCATCTTGCCCGCGGCGTCGCCGGCGGGGATCAGCGACATGCCAAGGCAGAGCAAAAGCGCAAGTTTCCACATGGCTCAACCGGTAGGCCGCAACGTGGCCGGGCGCAAGGCAGAGGGCGCGGGATGGCATCCAAGGTTTTGTGATCGTCTGGCCGGTTGTGCCCCGCCGCGGGATATGGCTAACGTCTGGTCATGAAATCCTTGTACTCACGTCGTTTCTTTCTGGCCGCGCTGGCGTCGACCGCCGCGACCGGGGCCTGTGCGAACGCGCCCGACCGGTCGCTGAAGCCTGTCATGCGGCCGGGCGCAGACCGCTCGGGGCCCGACGGTGATGTCCGTCCGCAAGGGCGCCCGCGTATCCCAACGGGCGAAGAGCTTGTGGCACAGGCGGGCCTGAGCGGTGTTGTCGGTTTCCAGGTCATGGACGCCCGCACCGGAGAAGTGCGCGAAGCGCTGAATGCGGGCACGGCCTTGCCACCGGCAAGCGTGATGAAGGCGCTGACGGGGCTTTATGCACTGGATGTGTTGGGTGCAGCTTACCGGTTCGAAACGCGTCTCTTGGCGTCGGGGCCGGTGGCGGCGGGTCAGGTGCAGGGCGACCTTGTGCTGGCGGGCGGAGGAGATCCAACGCTGGACACCGACGCGCTGGCGGGGCTGGCCAAGGCGCTGCGCGCAGCCGGGGTCACCGGCGTGACCGGCAGGTTTGTCGTCTGGGATGGCGCGATGCCACGACTTGACCGGATTGATGCCGCGCAGCCGGATCACGTGGGGTACAATCCGGCGCTGTCTGGTCTCAACCTGAACTTCAACCGGGTGCATTTTGAATGGCGTCGGGCCGGAGGGCGCTGGACCGTGTCGATGGACGCAAGATCCGAAACGCGGCGGCCCGAAGTGCGGATGGCCCGCATGACGATCGCCGACCGGTCGCTGCCGATCTATGCCTATCGCGACGCGGGCGAGTTTGACAGCTGGAGCGTGGCCAGCCGCGCTTTGGGCAATGGTGGCGCACGATGGCTGCCGGTGCGCAAGCCTGCGCTGTACGCAGGGGACGTGTTCCGGACCCTTGCGCAAGCCGAGGGTGTCAGCCTTCCGGCACCGCAAGTGCGCAGCGGAGGACCCGCACCAGGCGGTCGGCAGCTGGCGCGGCACGCCAGCCCGCCTATGTCCGAGATGGTGCGAGACATGCTCAAGTTCTCGACCAATCTGACGGCTGAGGTGCTGGGCATGGCAGCCACTCAAAAACGGGCCGGTCAGGCCCGCAGCCTGCGCGCGTCAGCCCAGGAGATGGAACGCTGGGCCAGCAGCAAGCTGGGTCTAACGGGAGCAAAGCTGGTTGATCATTCGGGCCTTGGCGATTCGTCCCGCTTGTCGGCAGCGGCGATGGCGACGGCGCTGGTACGGGCCCGAGGCGCAGGGCTTGCCCCCCTGATGAAGGATATCAAGATGCGCGGCCCCGACCGCAAGGTGATCAAGGGCCACCCTGTCAAGGTGCGCGCCAAGACCGGCACGCTGAATTTCGTGTCGTCGCTGGCCGGGTATTGCACGGCGGCGGATGGCACACCGCTGGTCTTCGCGATCTTTGCTGGTGACGTGAAAACACGCGCCTCCATCGCGCGGGAAGACCGGGAAGCGCCGCGCGGGGCCAAGACATACAACACCCGCGCAAAAGCGCTGCAGCAGGGACTGCTGCAGCGCTGGGGAGCCGTCTACGGAGCATGACGCCCCGCGTTGGGGATGCCGGCCCCCGAGCCGGTGCGGGACGTCAGTTCTGGATCACCACGCGCATGTTCTTGCGGCCGACCGCCTGTGTCAGGCGAAACAGCACCGACGCATGGTCAGGGTGAAGCCGCACGCAGCCGGCCGAAGCCGGACGGCCCAGCTTTGAGATCTGGTTGGTGCCGTGGATCGCGTAGTTTCCGCGAAAGAAGATGGCAAAGGGCATCGGCGCATTGTCATAGAGCGACGACTTGTGATGCCGCGACAGCCATTTGGCCGAATAGGTGCCGCGCGGCGTCCATTTTCCGGCGCGCGCGGTCGACACCGGCCAGCGGTGGGTGACGCGGCCGTTCTGGATCACGGTCATGGTCTGGCTGGACACGTCGACCTTGGCGACAAGCGGGGCGGCAGGGGCGATCACGGGCAGCAGAATGATCGTGAGCGCGGCAAAAATATGTGTCAGAATGCGGGGCATGAAAGACTCCGGCGAAAACATGCTTGAATGTTGTTCACGTTGGCGAAATTCCGCTTTTGGGTCAACGGGTTCACAGGTGTGGAAAACCTTACCGGCCTTGCGCGGACCGGTCAGGAAATCCTGACCATGGACAGGCGTGGCCCGGTGTTTGACATTGATCTGGCGGCATTTCGTGCGGACCCGTACCCGGCCCTGAAAGCGATGCAGCAATCCGCGCCGGTTGCCTTTGTGCCGCAGCTGGGTGCGTGGCTGATCACACGGCGCGACGATGTCTTTCGCGAAGAAAAACGGGTCGAGGTGTTTTCCTCGGAGCAGCCCGAGGGCCTGATGACCAGGCTTATGGGTCAGAACATGATGCGCAAGGATGGCGCGGCCCATGCTGATGAACGCCGCGCGATCTTTCCCAGCGTCAGCCCACGCACCGTGCGCGATGTCTGGACATCGGCGTTTGAGGCAGCGACCGCATCCGTGCTGGACCGGATCGTGGGGCAGGGGCACTGCGATCTTGTGAGGGATTTTGCGATGCCCGTCTCGGCCGAGGCGCTGAAAATGGTGACCGGCCTGACAAACATGGAATGGCCCGAGATGGACAGGGTCAGTCAGGGGATGATCGATGGCTGCGCCAATTACGCGGGCGACCCGGACATCGAGGCGCAGTGCCACGCCTGCACCTCGTCGATTGATCGGCATATCGATGCCATGTTGCAGCGCGCGGATGGCCCCGAGCTTGGGTTGATCGAGGTTCAGCGCCGCGCGGGTCTGCCGGATGCGGCGTTGCGGGCCAACGTGAAGCTGGCAATCTCAGGCGGCCAGAACGAGCCCCGCGATGCGATTGCCGGGACGGCATACGCCGTTCTGGCGCATCCCGAACAACACCGATTGATCAAGCAGGGCGCGCGCAGCTGGCGGGATGCATTCATCGAATATGCGCGCTGGATGTCACCGATCGGCATGTCACCGCGCGAAGTCACAGGCCCCTACACATTGCATGATGCGCAATTGGTTAGGGGCGACCGGGTTTTCCTGATGTTCGGGGCCGCCAATCGCGATCCGTCGCATTTCCAGCGGCCCGATTGCTTTGACATGATGCAAGATGCCGGTGCCGCCATCAGCTTTGGCGCCGGCCCGCATTTTTGCGCAGGTGCGGCGATTTCCAAAGTTCTGATCGGTGACGTGGCCTTGCCACGGCTTTTCGAACGGCTGCCGCGGTTGCGATTGATCGGAGATGTCGCGTTTGACGGCTGGGCTTTCCGGGGGCCAAAGGCGGTGCCGGTGGCCTGGGAATAGGTCGCCTACATCCTCAGGTGACGCGCACGCGCGCCACGTTCGATTGCGGCGGCATGCAGCCGGTCAAGAGCCAGTTCGTAGCGGATCTCTTCGAGCAGGCGCAGTTCGGGCTCGCGCAGGGTGCCGTCGGCGGCCGCCACGTCGCAGGCCAGCGCATAGGCTGTTTCGAACAGGCGTTCGGGCAGGTTTTCCCGCACAAGGCCGAACAGAGCGTCAAGACCGTCTTCCTGTTCGAAGAGGTCAAACACGATCTGGGCCGCTTCGCGCATACGGTCGATGTCGTAGTCGACAAAGATCGGCAAGGTGTTGACCGCGGTTTCGATCTTGACCAGTTCAACGGTACGCAGGTTTTCGTCAGATGCCGAGACGGCGATCATCAGCGCGACAAGGCAATCCTGCGCGCTGAGCAGGGTGGTGGAGGGAGCCGACATGGGGGTGTGTCCTATGGAGGGGTTCCGTTCAATTTATTGACGGCATGCCCCCGCCGCAATAGGTGTCGCGCGCGCAGGCTGATCACCGCCTGCGCCCCCCGGGTCTGGAGAATGAGATGAGCGAGCTGCGAGAGATTGCGATGGAGGCGAAAGCCTGGCCTTTCGAAGAGGCACGCCGGGTGCTCAAACGCTATCAGAAAGCGCCGCCCGAAAAGGGCTATGTGCTGTTCCAGACCGGATATGGGCCGTCAGGGCTGCCGCATATTGGCACGTTTGGCGAGGTGGCGCGCACAACGATGGTACGCCGTGCCTTTGAGATGCTGAGCGACATCCCGACCCGGCTCATCTGTTTTTCGGACGACATGGATGGCTTCCGCAAGGTGCCGGGCAACGTGCCCATGCAGGATGAGCTGGCGCAGGATCTGAACCTGCCGCTGACGCAGGTGCGCGACCCCTTTGGCACGCACGAAGGCTTTGCACAGCACAACAACGCAATGCTGTGCGAATTTCTGGACAGCTTTGGCTTTGAATACGAGTTCGCCAGCGCAACCGAGTACTACAAGAACGGCACGTTCGACGAGATGCTGATGGTCGCTTTGGAGCGGTTCGACAAGATTCAGGAGATCATGCTGCCCACGCTGGGAGAAGCGCGGCGCGAGACCTATTCGTGTTTCCTGCCCATCAGCCCCAAGACGGGCCATGTTCTGCAGGTGCCGACGCTGGAACGGAACGTCGCAAAAGGCACCATCGTGTACGAAGAGCCGGACGGAGAGCGCGTGGAGATTCCGGTCACCGGCGGCAACGTCAAGATGCAGTGGAAGCCCGATTGGGCCATGCGCTGGGCCG
>JAHDCH010000132.1 GCA_020629995.1 Pseudaestuariivita sp.
AATTCATCAAAGCTGTGCAGCGGATCGCCGGTGCCAAAGTAATCGCGGTAGATCTGCACGCCCACGAACAGGTTGTGCAATTCCTCGCGCTGGGTCTGACGCGGGCGGATTCGGTGGTCGGCCACCTTGAACCCGGCGCGGCGCAGCGCGCGGGCCAGCGTTGTGGTGCCGGTCTTGGGCAGGCCCAGGTTGACAATCTTGCCGCTCATGCGCCGGCACCAATCTCGGCCAGGAACTCCGCCTCGCCGGGCGGGAGAGTGCCGGCGGCGCGCAGCTGGTCGCGCATGGCGACGTAGGCGTCCTGCTCCAGCAGAGCGTCGCGCTTGGCCTTGTGGCGCGCCACGCAATCGGCATGCAGCGCGCCGATCTCGGGGTCGGCCTTCATCTCGGCCAGCATCGTTTCCAGCTGTGGCAGGTAGCGCGCGATCGAGCGGTCTTCGTACGCGGCATCGTTGCGCTCGCGCCAATACGTGTCGTCAAAATCGCGGTGTTCGCGGTTCACATCGCCCCGGTCATTCTTGACCAGATAGCTGTCGAGCGAGCGCAGCGCGTAATGGTTCAGCGTCGCAAGCGCGCGCGCGCCCTTGGCGGGAAACTTGCGGATGCGGCGCTTGTTCTCGGCGATCAGGAACTTGTGCTGCACCGGCTTGCCGCCGCCATCGGTCCAGACGGGCCGCTTGTGCGCGGGCAGGCTGTCGCGAAAGAACGGGCGGTGTGCGCCGTAGTAATGCAGGGGAAAGTCCTTTCGCACCAGAGACTTGACCTCAATCGCCGTCTCTGTGCACCAGATGTCGGGATTGTGCGAGCGGTGGAATTGCCCGATCACCGGCGTATCCTCGTAGGCCTCGACCCCGTCATTGGCCATGAACTGGAAGGTGACGCTGATGGCGTGCGGGTCGCCGCAGGCTTCGATCAGGGCCGGGATGCTGTGGTCGCCTGTATGGATGTTCAGAAACTCGTCCACATCGGCAATCCAGACCCAATCAGCCTCCTTGACGACATCCTGTTTCGCGGAATCCTTCAGCGCCTCCATCTGATAGTTGCGTCCCTTGGCCGGGTTGGGCAGGTGCACCAGCCCCCCGCGGGTCGCCAGCGCGTCCAGCAGCGTATCGGTCCCGTCGTCGCAATCGTTGGAATAGAACAAAAAGTCGGTCACGCCGATCAGCCGGTTGAAGGCGATCCATTCCAGCAGGAACGGGCCTTCGTTCTTGACGCAGGTCACCGCGGTGATCCGCATCGCGTCGTCACTCTTACTGGGCATCACATGTCCCGCCTGATGGGGTCCGGTTCGTTTGATGACCGGAATACCGCTCTTATCGTTAACAAAACCATGCCAGATGGGCGGAATCCCGTCAAGAATCGCACGGGTCGGCGCGATCAGTCGCGGCACATCCGCCACGCCCCCAAGATTGACGCCCGCCGTTGCGCGCTACACTGTGGTCTCAAAGCAGGAGAGACCCATGGCCGACATCTCATCCATCGACGCGGTGATAGCCACGCTGGCAGGCCAGGATTACGTCTGCGATCGCGCGCTTGGCACGGTCGTGTTCCTCGCCCTGCGCCTTGGCCGCCCGATCTTCCTCGAAGGAGAAGCAGGCGTCGGCAAGACCGAGATCGCCAAGGCCCTCAGCGCCGCTTTGGGGCGCAAGCTGATCCGACTGCAGTGTTACGAGGGGTTGGATGCCGCCTCCGCGGTCTATGACTGGAACTTTCCGGCTCAGATGGTCGCGATCCGCACCGCCGAGGCGTCGGGTTCCGCCGACCGCTCTGCGCTTCAGGCCGAGCTGTTTGGGCCCGAGTACCTCACCGAACGCCCGCTCCTTCAGGCGATGCGCCCCCAGCCCGGCGGCGCTCCCATCCTTCTGATCGACGAACTGGACCGCACCGATGAGCCGTTCGAGGCCTTCCTGCTCGAGGCTTTGTCCGACTTTCAGGTCACCATCCCCGAGATTGGCACCATCTCCGCGCCCGAGCCGCCCATCGTCATCCTCACCTCCAACCGCACGCGCGAGGTCCATGACGCCCTCAAGCGCCGCTGCCTCTATCACTGGGTCGATTATCCCGGCTTCGAGCGTGAAATGCAGATCCTCTCGGCCCGCGCGCCCGAAGCATCCGCTGCCCTCAGCCGCGAAGTCATCGCCTTTGTCCAGCGCTTGCGCACCGAGGACCTGTTCAAGAAACCGGGCGTGGCCGAAACCATCGACTGGGCCAAATGCCTTCTGGCCCTCGATGTCCTGACCCTCTCGCCCGAGGTGATCTCCGACACTCTCGGCGCGCTTCTCAAATACCAGGACGACATTGCCAAGCTCCACGGCTCCGAGGCCAAGCGCCTCCTCGACGAAGCAAAGGCCTCTCTCGCTCCAGCCTGACCTCCACCCTTCTTCTGGCCAGAAATATCCCGGGGGTCCGGGGGCTGGCCCCCGGTCCGACATATGCCCGAATACGCACCGCTCGATCTTCCCGATGACCCCAGGCTTGGTGGCAATATCACGCATTTTGCCCGTGCCCTGCGCCGCGCCGGGTTGCCCATCGGGCCGGGCCGGGTGATCGACGCGATCTCGGCAGTCATCGCCGCCGGTTTTACCGAAAAGCGGGACTTTTACTGGACCCTGCACGCCTGTTTCGTGTCTCGTCCCGAACACCGGGCGACCTTTGCCCAGGTCTTCCGCCTCTACTGGCGCGACCCTCGGTATCTTGAACATATGATGAGCGTCATGCTCCCCGCGATCCGCGGTGTGCAGGAAGACCGCACCGCGCGCGCCGCCGAGAAACGCGCGGCCGAAGCCCTTCTGGATGGTGCCGGACCCCAGCCGCCCGAGGCGGGCACGCGAGAGCCCGACGAGGAAACGCGCATCGACATCGACGCGACGCAAACCATGTCGGCCGAAGAAAAGCTGCGCACGCTTGATTTCGAACAGATGTCCACCGCCGAGATCGCTGCCGCCAAACGGATGCTGGCACGGATGACCCTTCCGGTCCCGCCCTTGGTCACGCGCCGGTTGGCGAGCGCCGCGCGCGGCCCGCAGATCAACCGGGCGGCCACCTTGCGCAGCGCCATGCGCCGCGGGGGCGAACTGAACCAGATCGCGCGGGCGCGCCGCCGCACGCGGTGGCCCAACCTGGTCGTGCTGTGCGATATCTCTGGGTCGATGTCGCAATATTCGCGGCTGATCCTGCATTTCGTGCATTCCGTTGCCAATCAAAAGGGCGCGGGCTGGGCGCGGGTGCACGCCTTTACCTTTGGCACCCGGCTGACCAACATCACCCGGCACCTGGCCACTCGCGACGTGGACGCCGCGCTGGCCGCCGCCGGGGCCGAGGCGCAGGATTGGGAGGGCGGCACGCGGATCGGCACGTCGATCGCCACGTTCAACCGCGACTGGTCGCGCCGGGTGCTGGGGCAGGGGGCTGTTGTCCTGCTGATCACCGACGGGCTCGACCGGGACGACACCGGCAGCCTCGCCGACGCGATGCAGCGCCTGCATCTGTCGTCGCGCCACCTGATCTGGCTCAACCCATTGCTGAGGTGGGACGGGTTCGCCCCCAAGGCGCGCGGGATCGCCGCCATGCTGCCGCATGTCGACGCCTTCCGCGCGGGCCATTCCATTGCATCCCTTGAAGAGCTTGCCGAGGCCCTGTCGCGCGGCGACACGGGCGGCGAGCTTGCGCGGATGCGCGCGTTTATCTGACCATCGGAAAAATTAGTCGGAAACCAATTTGGCCAAGGCCCGTTGTGTATCCAAGACGCCGCGTGGAGCGGCTTTTGCATTTCTCTCTGAAAGGAGACCACACATGACCTTTGCATCGAAACCGATGACCTTTGCCGCCGCCCTTGCTCTGGGCAGCATGACCTCGTTTGCCGCGCTGGCCAACACCGACCCCGACTGCGCCACCTCGATCGGCACAAACGGCCTGTGCCTTGGCGGCGAAGAAGTCGACGTCGACAACCAGGCCGCTGACGGCCCCGGTGCCGGCGCGCCGATGCAGGTGGCCCCCACCACCGACGACATGGGCACCGGCCAGGCCGATGGCGGCAGCATCGACCCGACCCCGAATGACGTCGAAGAGACGACGAACGAGACCGATGCCTCAGGCAACTCGCTCGACACGCTCTAAGCGCTCGTGCATCCTCGTTTCGGCCCTGTCGCGCCCCTTGGCGCGGCGGGGCTTTTTCATGGGCCGCCTTGCATCTTGCCCCCCCGAGGGCCACCATTGTCGCAAGGAGGCCCGCACAAAATGCTGCACGATATCCCCCGGATTGCGCTTGACTGGCACCGCGCCGGGCGCGGCGTCGCGCTGGCCACCGTGACCCAGACTTGGGGATCGGCCCCGCGCCGTGTTGGCGCGCAGCTGGTCATTGCAGACGATGGCGAAATGCAAGGGTCGGTGTCGGGCGGATGCGTCGAAGGCGCTGTGGTGGTCGAGGCGCTGGACGCGCTCGACGCGGGCGCGGCGCGCATGCTCGAATACGGTGTGTCGGATGACGATGCCTTTGCCGTCGGTCTGGCCTGCGGCGGAACGATCCGGATCCTCGTCGAACCGGTCGGGTCAGCCTTGCCCGAGGACATGTTGTCCGATCTGGTGGCGCACCGCGCCGCCCGCCGCCCTGTCGCCTACGTGGTTGACACGGCCAGTGGCGCGCGCCGGATCGACACGGCGGGCCATGCCGCGCGGTTTCGCAGCGACAGGTCGGGGTTCGAAGAGGACGGCACCACCTTTGTCGCCATCCATAACCCACCCTTGCGGCTGCTGGTTGTTGGCGCGGTGCATATCGCGCAGGCCCTGCTGCCCATGGCGCGGGCTACGGGATTTGACCCGGTGGTGATTGATCCGCGCCCGGCCTTTGGCTCGCCCGCACGCTTCCCGGGCGAGACGGTCCTGGACGATTGGCCGGATGCGGCGGTCGATGCGGCGGGGCTCGATGCGCGCACCGCGCTTGTCCTTCTGACCCACGACCCCAAGCTGGACGATCCGGCCCTGATCCGGGGGCTGACGTCCGACGCGTTCTACATCGGCGCACTTGGCTCGACCCGCACTCATGCCAAACGTGTGGCGCGCCTGACCGAAGCCGGCTTTGACGCGGGTGCCATCGGGCGCATCCGGGCACCTGTAGGCCTCGATATCGGTGCGGCGGGCCCCGAAGAGATCGCCGTTTCGATCATGGCGCAGATCCTGCAGGACCTGCGCAAGGGCCCGGCATCATGAAATTCGGCCCTGTGCCGCTGGCCGAGGCCGAAGGCGCGATCCTGGCCCATTCGGTCGCCATTTCTGCGGGCCGGCTGCGCAAAGGCACGGCGCTGACGGCGTCGGACCTGGCCGCGTTGGCCGAGGCAGGGGTCGAGAGCGTGACCGTCGCGCAGCTGGACCCGGACGACGTGGGCGAGGCCGAGGCGGCTGCTCGCCTGGCCGCAGCGCTGGCGCCTGACCCGGGCGCGGCGCACCTGAGACTGACACGGCCCACCAACGGCCGGGTCAACCTGGTGGCTGAAGGGCCCGGTGTTGCCGTGATGGACGCCGAACGGCTGCGCGCGGTCAACCGGATCGATCCGATGATCTCGCTGGCCACGGTACCGCCGCTTCAGCAGATGCGGGCGGGGGGGCTGGTCGCGACGGTCAAGATCATCTCGTACGCGGTGCCGGGCGCGGCGCTGGCCCGGGCCGAGGCAACGGCTCGCGGGGCGCTTTCCCTTGCGCCCCCGGTCCTGCGCAGCGCGGGCCTGATCATCACGGACGTGCCCGGCGGCCCCGGTGACAAGGGCGCAGAGGCCATTGCCGGGCGGCTCGAAGCGCTGGGTGTAACTCTGGCAAGCACGCAGCGCTGCGCGCATGATCCGGCAGATCTTGCCGCGGCTCTTGCGGCGGCGCAGGGCGATCTGATTCTGATCCTGACCGGATCGGCCACATCCGATCCTTATGACGTCGCGCCTCAGGGGCTGCGGCAGGCGGGGGGGCATGTGACCCGGTTCGGGATGCCCGTTGATCCGGGCAACCTGCTGTTTCTGGGCGCGCTGGGCGCGCGGCCGGTCATCGGCCTGCCGGGCTGTGCGCGGTCGCCTGCGCTGAACGGGGCCGATTGGGTGCTGTCGCGCATCGTGTGCGGCATCGACGTCAGCACCGAGGACATCGCGGACATGGGCGTGGGCGGCCTGCTCAAGGAAATTCCGACCCGGCCCATGCCACGCCGCAGCCCTGGCGGCTGAAACGCAAATCGCCCCGGAGTGTGCTCCGGGGCGATTGCAGTGCATCTCAGGGCGCTTATTCGGCGTTGTTGCCGTCTTCCGCCGTGGCTTCCGGGGCCGGATCCGCCTTGGGCTTGGGTTTGGCACCGGCGGGCAGGGGGCCGATCAGCATGATCATCTGACGGCCTTCCATTTTGGGGAAGTTTTCGACCTTGCCGATCTCTTTGGTGTCTTCTGCCACCCGTTCGAGCAGATCCCGCCCGAGGTTCTGGTGCGCCATTTCGCGCCCCCGGAACCGCATGGTGATTTTGACCTTGTCGCCGTTCTCGAGAAACTTGAACACGTTGCGCATCTTGACGCCGTAGTCATGCGTGTCGGTGTTGGGCCGGAACTTGACCTCTTTGATCTCGATCGTCTTTTGCTTTTTGCGCGCTTCGGACTCGCGTTTTTGCTGTTCGTATTTGAACTTGCCGAAGTCCATGATCTTGCAGACGGGCGGATTGGCGTTGGGCGAAATCTCGACCAGGTCGAGCCCGGCGTTTTCGGCCATCTCGAGGGCGCGCGCGGGTGAGATCACCCCGACGTTTTCACCTTCGGCGCCGATCAGGCGGATTTCGGGGGCGCGAATACGGTCATTGACCCTGGGGCCAGTGTCACGGGTGGGCGGCGCGTTGTGCGGTCTGCGGGCTATGGGTCTTGTCCTTCGGATGTTTCGGAAAACTGAACGCGAAAGGTAGAGGCGCCCCGCCGCCTTATCAAGCGTCAAAACACCGCCGATGCGGGTTTTCCACGCATTTTCCCCTTGCAGCCTTACCGAGCCTTGGCCATGTCACGCACAACCACCCGGGGGCTGTTTCCACGCGGTGCTACGCGTACAAGGAGAGCGTGACATGCGGAACATTTTGCTTTTGATCGGGGC
>JAHDCH010000133.1 GCA_020629995.1 Pseudaestuariivita sp.
TGCCGATTTCCGGCGTCGTCCCGTCGCCGTCGGATTTTGAAGGTGGCAAGGTCGACGCGGCCCAGCGCGCGCTTGACTACATGGGCCTGACCCCGGGGCAGAAGCTGTCGGATATCGAGATCGACACCGTCTTTATCGGGTCCTGCACCAACGGCCGGATCGAAGACCTGCGCGCCGCTGCCGAGATCCTGCGCGGCAAGAAAATCGCCGTGAAGCGCGCGATGGTCGTGCCGGGTTCGGGCCTTGTGCGGGCTCAGGCCGAGGAAGAAGGTCTTGCCGATGTGTTCAAAGAGGCCGGGTTCGAATGGCGCCTTGCGGGCTGTTCCATGTGCCTGGCGATGAACCCCGACCAGCTGAGCGAGCACGAGCGCTGCGCCGCCACGTCCAACCGCAACTTCGAAGGCCGTCAGGGCTACAAGGGCCGCACGCACCTAGTGTCGCCCGCCATGGCCGCCGCCGCCGCGGTGACCGGCAAGCTGACCGACGTGCGCGAGCTGATGTAAGCCATGCCGCTCAAGCGCCGCAGCTTCCTTGCCCTTCTGGGCAGCTCAACCCTCCTGCCCGTGCTGCCCGGCATCGCGGGGCGGCGGGCCTTGGGCGCTCGGGCGGCTGCGGGCTATGCGGGTTACAACAAACTGCTCTACGGCTTGGCTGTGCATCATGCCGAAGTGGCTGGATCGGCCACGGCCACCGGCCTTGCGGCGCGGCTGGGGGTGACCCGGGCCCGCGCGCGCGGGCTGATGCGCCAGATGATGGATCGGGGCGTTCTTGTCCCCACCCGGCCAGCCGCACCCATTCTGACAGATCAACACGCGCCACGCGCGCAGGAGACCACAATGGACAAATTCGAAACCCTCACCGGAATCGCGGCGCCCATGCCGCTGGTCAATATCGACACCGACATGATCATCCCCAAGGTGTTCCTGAAAACGATCAAGCGCTCGGGCCTTGGCGTGAACCTCTTTGACGAGATGCGCTATGACCGGCAGGGCAACGAGATCCCCGATTTCGTGCTGAACAAGGATGCCTACCGCGAGGCCGAGATCATCGTTGCCGGTGACAACTTTGGCTGCGGTTCGTCGCGCGAACACGCGCCCTGGGCCCTCAAGGACTTTGGCATCCGCTCGGTCATCTCGACCTCGTTCGCCGACATTTTCTACAACAACTGCTTCAAGAACGGCATCCTGCCCATCGTGCTGCCGCAAGAAGCCGTCGATGTGCTGATGAAAGACGCCGAAAAGGGCGCCAACGCCCGCATGACCGTCGACCTTGAGGCGCAGACCGTGACTTCGTCCGACGGCGACGTCTTCTCGTTCGAAGTCGACGCGTTCAAAAAACATTGCCTTATCAATGGCCTGGACGACATCGGCCTGACCATGGAGAAGGCCGCGTCGATCGACTCGTTCGAAGCCCGCGCCGGCGCCGAGCGCCCCTGGGTCTGACCCAACGTCACCGGGATCCGAACACAGGCCCGCCATCGCGCGGGCCTTTTTCGTGCACATTTGTGCGGCAATTCCGGCATGGAATTGATGTAATCTCGCACCACTTGCTCCCTGAAACGGCCACAAATTCGCGCGACGTGTTACCGGCATCTTTACCGCTGTGACCAAAGAGGGCAAAAGTTGGGCAAGATTGAGGCACGCCGTCACAAACGGCGAAATCAAAGTGGAACACGCGCGTGGCAACGCACCACGTCGGGCCAGTTTGAAGGGATATAAGAGTGGGTTTCGGACGTACCATAGGGGCGCTCATCCGGGCTGTCATGATTGCCTTGGCAATCATTGCGCCGTCCGCGCTGTTGACGCCTGCCGGAGCCGAGCCTTCGTTCCTGGTCGCTATCGCCGCGCTGATCGCGGGCATCCTCACCTTTGTCGAATACATCGCCAACTCGCCCAGCATCGTCGAATTCCGGGATGCGCCGCCCTATAACCGCCTGCGCTTTGTTGCGATGACAGCGATGCTGTTGTCGCTGACCATGATGGCCAAGCACGAGATGTCCGCGACCGAGGCAACCGGCGCGTTCAGCTCGGTCGGGACCATTCTGGGTGCCGCGCTCGACTTTCCCTATTCGCCCGTTCGACTGGTGGTGCTGATGATGCCCGCCGAGTCGCCCGCGTGGCTGCTTGAGGACCTGCGCGCGGCGGCGGCCGTGTCATATCTGATCTCGCTTGCGCTGCTGCTGACCTTTTTTCTGTCGCTCAAGCTGCTCAACTGGCCGGCCCGGTCAGGCGCTTTCAACGTCTGGATCAACTTGCCCCTGTTTGACCCCACGGCGGGCGGCGACGTGCTGTACCGGCTCAAGCGTGACGCGAACGTCAACATTGCTCTGGGCATGCTTCTGCCCTTCCTGATCCCGGCCGTGATAAAACTGGCATCGAATCTGATCGACCCGATGATGCTGGCCGATCCGCTGACCCTGATCTGGACGATAACCGCATGGGCCTTTCTTCCTTCGACGATGATCATGCGCGGGATCGCCATGGGCCGCGTTGCCGAGTTGATCGAGGAAAAGCGCCGCGAAACCTACGCGAATTCCTCCGACGAGGTGCCGGCGCTCTGATCCTTGGGCTGAGCGCTTTTTGCGCCAGCGCGGCCCTGTCCGAGACCCTGCGCATTGCCACGTGGCATGCCCCCCTGTCCCGCGATGGTCCCGGTCTTTTGTTGCAGGACATCCAGCGTGGCAAAACCGGCGACGCCGCGGCTCGTATTGCCGCCCTCAGGCCGGATATCCTGCTGCTGACGGCCTTTGACCATGATCTTGACGGTCTGGCGCTGACCGCCTTTCAGGCGCAGCTGGCGCAAACCGGCTGGGACATGCCCCACGGCTTTGCCGCCACGCCCAACACGGGGCTGCCAAGCGGGCTGGACCTTGATCGCAATGGCGCGTTGGGCGAGCCGCGCGATGCACATGGCTATGGCCGGTTTCGCGGTCAGGGCGGCATGGCTGTGCTGTCGCGGTTGCCCATTCAAACCGACAAGGTCCAAAACCTTTCGCAGCTGCTCTGGGCCGATCTGCCGGACAGCCGGTTCCCACACGATTTTTATGGCACAGAGGTTGCCCGGGTTTTGCGGCTGTCGCACACCGGCCACTGGATCCTGCCCATCGACACCGCGAAAGGCCCCCTGTGGCTGATGGCCTTTGCGGCGACAACGCCGGTGTTTGACGGGCCAGAAGACCGCAACGGCCTGCGCAACGCTGACGAAATAGCGCTGTGGCGTCACGTGCTTGACGGCTCTGTTGCGGTTGTGCCCCCTGGCCCATGGGTGATCCTTGGCAAGGCCAACATTGACCCGGCCGACGGCGAGGGGCGGCGCGCCGCAATCCGCGCTCTTTTGGCGGACCCAAGGCTGCAGGACCCCGCGCCACGAGGAGCCGGTGGGCTGGCTGCGGCCAACCCCGGCCATACAGGTGATCCGGCGCTGGACACGTCCGACTATGACGACCCCGTCCCCGGCAATCTGCGCACGTCCTATATTCTGCCATCAGCCGGGTTGCGCGTCACCGGTGCCGGGGTGGACTGGCCCGCCGAGGCCGACGACGGGTTGCGGCACTACCCGGTCTGGGTCGACCTCGAAATGTGACACATCACGACACCGGCGCTGCGGCCTTGGCATCCGCTTTGACCCGGGGTTGCGGCGCTTTGGGCACAGCCCGTGTCAGCGCGGCGACCAGCGGGGTCTGCACATGCCCCGGCAAAAGCCGGTCCATCGGGCGCGGATCAATCCGGTGCGGCTTGCGCCACAGATAGCGCATCTCGGTCAGTGCGCGCATCATCGGTGACACCAGCCCGGCCATGCGGATCGGCCACCACGCCATGCGCTTCGCGGTAACATCCCGCCCGACAGCCACACCCAGCGCTTGGGCCAGCTCAGCGCCGCTCAGCGTGTACCCGGCATAGGGAATGTCGGCGAAAACCGGCAGAGTATCCCGCATCTCGCACAGACCAACGGCGGCGCGCGCCATGTCCGGCAGATAGGCCCAGGCATGCGCAGCATCCAAAGGCCCGGGATAGGTGATCCGTCCGGAATGGACACGCGGCACGATGATCTTGTCGAACCAGTTGCCCGACGCCTCGGTGTCGATAAAGTCGCCGGCCCTCAGCACGATGGTCTGCACGCCGGCGGCGCGATAGGCCTCTTCCATGTCGCGGCGAATACGGCCAAGCGCGTTATTTGCCCCATGAGGCACGTCGGGCCCAAAATCGGCCGGCGCGGTGTCGCCGTAGACATAGACGTTTCCGGGCACCAGCACGGTGGCTCCGGTCCATTGCGCGGCGGCGATGACCTGCTCGGTCAGGCGCGGCACGTCGCGGCTCCAATCGGGGTAGGCCGGGTTCCAGCCATTGACGATCACATCCATGCCCAGCGCTGCTTCGGTCAGGTCCATACCGCCCGCGCGATCAAACATGCGCACCCGCCAGCCCGCGTTCCAGAATGCCTCGGCCGCGTGGCGCCCAAAGCGCCCGGACCCGCCCAGGATCAAAACATTTCCGGTCATCGCCATACCTCCTGTTGACCTTGGGGCATCTTGGCGAAATTCAGTGGCGAATGGGAATTGCGAAAAATAGCAGATCATGTATTCAAAATCGCATGGATGCTCGCCTTAATGATCTCAACTGGTCGCTGGTTCAGACCTTTCTAGCCGTTGCGGAAACCGGATCGCTGTCCGCCGCCGCGCGCGTGCTGGACGCCAGCCAGCCCACCGTGGGCCGACAGATCAAGCAGATCGAAACCCAGCTGGGCCTGTCCCTGTTTCAGCGCCAGGCGCGCGGGCTTGCCCTGACCGAGGCAGGCTCGGGCTTGCTGGCCCCCGCCCGGGCCATGCAGGCCGCCATGCGCGAGATCGCCATGTCCGCCGCGGGCCAGTCGGACCGGATGGAAGGCACGGTGCGCATCACCGCCAGCGTTTTTACCGCGCTGCACCACCTGCCGCCGATCATCGCCCGCATCCGCGAAGCCGCACCCGGCATCACCATCGAACTGGCCCCCACGGACACGTCCGAAAACCTTTTGTTCCGCGAGGCGGACATTGCCGTGCGCATGTACCGGACCGAACAGCTGGACATCGTGACCCAGCTGCTGGGCGAGCTTGAGATCGGGATCTTTGCCGCACGCAGTTACCTGGACCGGCACGGAACGCCCGCCACCATGGAACAGCTGCGCGAGCATACTCTGGTCGGCTATGACAAAAGCGAACGGATGATCCGGGGGATGCGCGATTTTGGCTGGCCCGCGACGCGGGACTGGTTCGACGTGCGCTGCGACATGCACCCCGTCTATTGGGAACTTGTGCGCGCTGGCTGTGGCATCGGCTTTGCCCAGTCGGGCGTCGGCGACGAGGACCCAAGCCTTGTCCGCCTGTTCCCCGAAGTCCCCATTCCCGGCCTGCCGGTATGGCTGGCCGCGCATGAACAAATGCGCAAGACGCCCCGTATCCGCCTGGTGTGGGACATGCTGGCCGAAGGGCTGCGCCCGATGCTCAAGCCCTCTACTTGACCCCGCAAGCCTGCACGGCTACCGCATCCGGCGAGACGCTATTGATCGGAGACCCGCGCCATGTCCAACCCATCGCTTTTGATCCTGCCGGGTGACGGCATCGGCCCCGAAGTCATGGCGCAGGTGCGCCGCATCATCGACTGGTTCGGCGCCAACCGCGACCTGACCTTTGACGTGAGCGAAGACCTCGTGGGCGGCGCGGCCTATGACAAACACGGCGTGCCGCTGCACGACGACACGATGGCCCGCGCGCAAGAGGTCGACGCAGTGCTGCTGGGCGCCGTGGGTGGCCCGGCCTATGACGATCTGGATTTCAGCGTCAAACCCGAACGCGGCCTTCTGCGCCTGCGCAAGGAGATGGACCTGTTCGCCAACCTGCGCCCGGCACAATGCTTTGACGCGCTGGCGGACTTTTCGTCGCTCAAGACCGACATCGTCGCGGGCCTCGACATCATGATCGTGCGCGAGCTGACCTCGGGCGTCTACTTTGGCGAGCCGCGCGGCATCCACATGGAAGACAACATGCGCGTGGGCGTGAACACCCAGCGCTATACCGAGGCCGAGATCGAACGCGGCGCGCGCGCGGCATTCGAGCTGGCCATGAAGCGCGGCAAGCGCCTGTGTTCGATGGAAAAGGCCAACGTCATGGAATCGGGCATCCTGTGGCGCGACGTGGTGACCGAAGTGTCCAAGGACTATCCCGAAGTCGTCCTGTCGCACATGTACGCCGACAACGGCGCGATGCAGCTGGTGCGCGCGCCCAAACAGTTTGACGTGATCTACACCGACAACCTGTTTGGCGACATCCTGTCGGATTGCGCGGCCATGCTGACCGGTTCGCTTGGTATGCTGCCGTCGGCATCGCTGGGCGCACCGATGGAGAACGGCCGGCCCAAGGCGCTGTACGAACCCGTGCACGGCTCGGCCCCCGATATCTCGGGCCAGGGCAAGGCCAACCCGTCGGCCTGCATCCTGTCGTTCGCCATGGCGCTGCGCTATTCGTTCGACCAGGGCGCCGAAGCCGACCGTCTGGAACAGGCCGTGCAGGACGTGCTGGCCGATGGCATCCGGACCGCCGACCTGATGCAGGCGGATGGTGGCACGCCGGTCTCGACCGCGGAAATGGGCGATGCCGTGCTCGCCAAGCTGGACGCAAGCATCTAACCGCCGACAAGCCGGGTTTTCCTGACCTGTTGTAGATGTGAACAATGTTCAATTGATCTCCCACGTAACAGTGGGAGGTCATCATGACCCGATTTTCAAACATGTTCCGGGCCGGTATTGCGGCCCTTGGTCTGGGCGCTTTGGCGGCCTGCGATGTAGCCTATCCTGTGGCCGTGATCGGCGAGAACGGGATGCAGTTCCGCGGCACCGCGTCCAACACGTTCCTTCAGGGCGGCAGCTTTCAGGCGACGAACGGCAAGGCGTTCTGCACTGGGCGCTATTCGCAGCACAGCGACATCTCCAAGGTCACCTTTCCGGTGCGCTGTTCGAACGGTCTGACCGGGATCGGCACCGCATTCTTTGAAACGCCAACGCGCGGCGGCGGCTTTGTCACCATGTCGGACGGCAGCAAGTGGCAGTTCATCT
>JAHDCH010000134.1 GCA_020629995.1 Pseudaestuariivita sp.
AGGCGCATGTGCCGGGGGACAAGTCCATCTCGCACCGGTCGCTGATCCTGGGCGCAATGGCGGTGGGCGAGACGGTTGTGACCGGCCTGCTGGAAGGCGACGACGTGCTGGACACAGCCAAGGCGATGCGTTCGTTCGGGGCCGAGGTCACCCGTGACGACGACGGAACCTGGCGCATTCATGGCGTGGGCGTCGGTGGCTTTGCCGAACCGGACCACGTGATCGACTGCGGCAATTCGGGTACCGGTGTGCGGCTAATCATGGGTGCGATGGCGACCTCTCCGATCACGGCGACCTTTACGGGTGACGCGTCGCTGAACGGGCGGCCCATGGCGCGGGTGACCGACCCGATCGCGCTGTTTGGCGCGGCGTCGCACGGGCGCAGCGGCGGGCGCCTGCCGATGACCATCGTTGGCGCGCGCGACCCGATCCCGGTGCGCTACACCACGCCCATGGCCTCGGCCCAGGTGAAATCCGCGGTCCTGCTGGCGGGCCTGAACGCGCCCGGCGAAACCGTGGTGATCGAAGCCGAAGCCACCCGCGACCACACCGAACGGATGCTGGCCGGCTTTGGCGCGGACATCCGCACCGAGGACACGCCCGAGGGGCGCAAGATCACCCTGCAGGGCCTGCCCGAGCTGAAGCCGCAGACCATCGCCGTGCCGCGCGATCCGTCCTCGGCCGCCTTTCCGGTCTGCGCGGCGCTGATCACGCCGGGATCGGATGTCCTGGTGCCCAACATCGGCCTCAACCCCACGCGCGCGGGCCTGTTCACGACCTTGCGCGAGATGGGCGCGGACCTGACCTACGAGAACGCGCGCGAAGAGGGGGGCGAGCCGGTGGCTGACCTGCGCGCGCGCTATTCGCCTGACATGAAAGGGATCGAGGTTGATCCGGCGCGGGCGGCGTCGATGATCGACGAATACCCGGTCCTGTCGGTGGTCGCGGCGAATGCCAGCGGCCAAACGGTGATGCGGGGCGTCAAAGAGCTGCGCGTCAAGGAAAGCGACCGGATCGACGCGATGGCAGAGGGCCTGCGCGCCAATGGCGTGACCGTGGAAGATGGCGAAGACTGGTGGATCGTGACAGGCTGTGGCGCGGGCAACGTGCCGGGCGGTGCGACCGCGCAAAGCCGCCTCGATCACCGGATCGCCATGTCGTTCATGGTTCTGGGCATGGCCGCCAAGGCACCGGTTTCGGTGGATGATGGCGGGCCGATCACGACCTCTTTCCCGATTTTCGAGCCGCTGATGGCCGGGCTGGGCGCTGACGTGCGGCGCGGCGCATGATCGCGGGCCTGCGCCTTCCTGTCCGGGCGGCGCTTTTGGCGCTGGCGTGTTATGCGGTGTTGGCGGGGCTGACCTTTCTATGGCTGGTGCCGCATTCCGGCGGGCGCTGGCCGCTGGACATCCGCTTTCCGACCTATTCGCTGGCCGAGGCGGCGGCGTATCTGCAACTGTTGCCGTTCACGGCACGGGACATCTACGCGGGGCCGGTGTTCTGGGTCGACATGGTCTTTCCTCCGGCTTTGGGGCTGCTTCTGGCGCTGTGGCTGCGCAATTGGGGGGCAACGCTGTGGCGGGTGGGGCCGCTGGCCTATGTTCTGGCCGATTGGTCGGAAAACCTGCTGATCGGTCGCATGCTGGCGGGACTGCCCGATCTGCCTCCGGCCAGCCTGATCCAGATGGCGTCATATGCGACGCTGGGCAAATATATCGCGCTGGTGGCGACTCTGGTCTTGCTGCTCGCGGTGATGATCAGGGGGATGCGTCATGGCTGAAGGGGGATGCTTGTGCGGTCAGGTCCGCTACAAGGTGACCGGAGACTTGCGGCCCGTGGTGGCCTGCCATTGCGTGCAGTGCCGCAAGACATCGGGCCATTACGTGGCGGCGACCTCTGTGGCGCGGGACCGGATCGAGCTGACCGGCGACGTCACCTGGTACGTCTCGTCCGAAAGCGCGCGGCGCGGGTTCTGCGGCGTGTGCGGCGCGTCGCTGTTCTGGGATGGCAGGGGCGAAAACCTGTCGATCCACGCGGGCACGCTGGACGGTGCCACCGGGCTGGCTGTGGCGGGTCATATCTATTGCGCGGACAAGGGCGATTACTACGACATCGACACCGATCTGCCCTGTGCCGATGCCGATGATCCCTATCTGACGACGATGGTGCTGAAGGTATGAGCTTTGCGGTGGCGATTGATGGGCCAGCGGCCTCGGGCAAGGGGACGATCAGCCGCGCGGTGGCAGATCGTTTTGACCTTGCACATCTTGATACCGGGCTGCTGTATCGCGCCGTGGGCGCGCGGATGCTTTTGGGGATCGAGCCGGTCGAGGCGGCTGAAACGCTGACCGCAGGGATGCTGGAAGACGGCGATTTGCGCACGCCCGAGGTGGCGCAGGCCGCATCAAAGGTCGCGGCGATCCCCGAGGTGCGCGCGGCGCTTGTCGATTTTCAGCGCAGCTTTGCCCGTCGCGTAGGTGGCGCCGTGCTCGATGGGCGAGACATTGGCACGGTGATTTGCCCCGAGGCCGAGGTCAAGCTGTTCGTCACCGCCAGCGCCGAGGTGCGCGCCAAGCGGCGCTTTGCAGAACTGACCGCAAAGGGGCTGGAACTGACGCCGGGACAGGTGCTGGCTGACATCCGCGAGCGCGACGCACGCGATGCAGGGCGGGCCGATGCGCCGATGGTTGCCGCCGCGGACGCGGTTCTGATCGACACTTCGGACCTTAGCATCGAGGAGGCTGTCGAGGCGGCCTGCAGGGTCGTCGCGGCCCGGATCACCGGCTGATCACCCATTCGTGCCTCGCCAAGTGGCGGCGGTGGTGTACTCTGGTGCTGTCACAGCCGCAGGAGGCCGCCCCATGCTTCGATCCCCGACCGTTCTGATCGCGCTTGCCGCGCTGGCTCTGGCGCAGCCGCTGACCGCGCAAGAGACCCAGCCGGATGCGGACCCCGCGCCCGAGGCGCAGCCGCAGGCCGAGCCGCCCATGACCATGGAGCGAATGGCGCAGATCGTGCTGGCCATCGACCCCGATGCGCGCGCGTCGCCGACCATGTTGCAGCTGACCATCGCGGACGTGCCGGTCCTGATCGTGGCCGACCCGATTGCCGACCGCATGCGCGCCATGGTCCCGATCCGCAGCGCCGACGGCATCGAACCCGAGGAAATGATGCGCCTGATGCAGGCCAATTTCGACACTGCGCTGGATGCACGCTATGCCGTGGCCCGCGGGCGGCTTTGGGGGGTCTACATCCATCCGCTGTCACCGCTGGGCAAGGACCAGCTGCTGTCGGGTCTGGCGCAGACCGTCGCGGTGGCCCAGACCTATGGCACGCTGTATTCGGGCGGCGCGGCGGTGTTCGGCGGCGGAGATTCCAGCGGCATTTTCCAGGACCTTCTCCAAGACCTGCTGAAAAAGGGCGAGGACATCTGACCTGACCTGACGTGGCAGGCTGCAATCACGCGGCGCTTGCCAACTCGCGCAGGGCGCTGGAATTGGCCACCATGAACACGATCAGGTCGAACGGATCGTCGATTTCAAGCGGTGCGCCCGGTGCGGGCAGCGTCAGAACCTCGGACAGGGGCACCACGGCGGTATCGCCAAAGCCCATCTGCCAATCCGGCAGGCGTTTGGCGTCCAGCCCGCCTTCGCACAGAACGCGCAGCCCTGTGTGCCGCGGATCGCAGGCGATGCGGTTCAGCGTCGCGCGGATCGCGGCCTCGGGCCCCTCGAGGTATTGGATAAAGTGCCCGCCTTCGCGCACGAGAAAGCCTGTCAGCCCTGCCGCGGCATTGTTGCGATGACAGCTTTGCAGAATGGCGTCATGTTCCGCGGGGGTGTCGGGGATCAGCGCCTGCGATGTGTAAAGAAGATAGTGCATGTATGGCTCGCATCTGGGATGCGCGCGTTTGTGCCCCCGTGCGTCTTAAGATCAGGTAAAGCGCCAAAATCGCACAGGTTTTAACCTATCGTTAACGATGAAGGCGCAGAGTTGCGGGCGACCGGGGAAAGGACATGACATGCGTAACCTGTGCCTGATGTGCGCGGCGGCGATGCTTGCGGCCTGCGGAGCATTGCCCAAGCAAGAACCGATCGTGTCAGCTTATAATGGCGACAGCGTCAACATCATCCAGCCGCCGCTTGCCGCGTTCAGCGACGAAGAGCTGCTGGCCAAGGCCAACAGCATTTGCCAGCGCGGATCCAAGAAATCGGCCGAACGCGTCTCGCGCCGCACGCTGCCCAACTACCAGGGCACCGAATACCTGTTCCTGTGTCTGGGCTCCGAATAGCTCGGCGTTGACAGGGCGGGGCAGGTTGGTTTGTCTGGGCGCATGTTGCGCGCCATTTCAGCTGCCCTTTTGACGTTCCTGTGTTCCATGTCAGCTTTGGCTGACCCCCAGACGGATGCTCACCGCCACGCACCTGCACCCGCGGTTCTGTTCAAACCGGACAGGCCTGACATCAGCGCAGCGCTGGACAAGCTGTGGGAAGTGTATCCGCGCTGGATCGACGCGCGCAGCGCAGGCCAAACCGCCGCGATGGAGGCCGAAGCGAAGGAGCTGGCGCATCTGCTGGACGGCTACACGGGCGATTTCACCGCCCGGTACGGCAGCCACTCGCGCGAAATTGGCTTGTTCCTGAGCGAAACGGTGTTCTTCCGCGAAGCCGCCTATGGCCGCATTGATGCGCTGCTGGCCGCAGTGCGCGCGGCGGATATCGAGCGTCTGTTTTCCGCCCGGACCGAGTTTTTCCGCACCTATGCGGTGGGTGACGGACCCAAGGGGCACGAAGGGCGCGACATCAACGCGCTGCACTGGCTGATGGCCTATACGCTGGGTCTTGCCCGGTTGGCGCGGGCCGAGGGTGACAGGGCCACTTCGTTTCAATCGATGGCGGCCGGGTTCGAAGGCGCGCAATACGCGTTGATCGGCGAGGCGAGCCAGGCGGTCACGGCGCGGCTGCGCGCCGAGCAAGGGCTGAACACCACGCTGCGCCGGCACGAGAACGCCATGCTGACCCGCATCGACCCGCTGCGCCGGATGAGCGCACCGCTGGAGCCGTTCGACGTGTTTGAACAGCATCTGACGCGCGATCAGATCCGGGCCGAGCGGCGCTTTGGCGGCTATCTTGATCAGGTTGACGGCACCAGCGCCGAGCTGGACGCGTCGCGCGCCTTCACCGAGGCTCTACTGGCCGAGGACGCAGCGCGCGGTTTTGATCTGGGCGACCTGATCTTTCCCCAGCCGGTGCCGCTAACGGTGGTGATGGACACCCTTGGGCCGGGTGAGGCGCTGATGATGTTCGTCCGCGACAAGGTGCGGTACTCGGTCATCATTGTTTCTGCCGATGTGGCAGATTTCTGGCGCAGCGAAAGCAGCCCGGCAGAGGTTGCCGACATGGCCAAGGCCCTGCGCGCCGGTATGAAATCCACACAGCTGCGCGCCGCGGCCCCGCTGGACAGCGCGGACGACGATGTTCAGATGCTGGAGCTGGCCCACACCCTGTTTTCCGAGCTGCTTGAGCCGGGGTACGAGGCCTACCTGAGCGACATCGACAAGGTGCATGTTGTGGCCAGCGACGCGCTGGCGGGGTTGCCATTTGAGATGTTGCTCTCGGCGCCCGCAAAAGAGGGGCTGCCGATGGAAAACCACGACTGGCTGGTCAAACGGCACGCCTTTCAGGTGCTGCCCTCGGTTGAGCTTTTGCTGGAGCCCGAGCGCCCGCAAAGCGACGCGCCGCCCGAGTATCTGGGGGTGGGCGACCCCGACTATGTCAGCCTGCTGGGCGAACCGGGGGTGGACGCCACGATGATGCCCTATGCCATGACGGCTTTGCCCGAAACAGCGGCCGAGGTCCGGGATGTGTCTGCCGCCTTTGCCGCGCCAAGGCTTCTGACGGGCGCCACGGCCAACGAGCTGGAATTGTCTAAAGCGCTGCAGATCGTCACCGGAGCACCGGGAGTTGTGCATTTTGCGACCCATGGCGTGGCGGCGGGCGAGCTGACGCGAAACAACGCCGCCTTTCTGGCGATGACGCCTTACCTGCCGCCCGATACCGGGCCAATATCACTGGGGTATTGGGACGGCATCTATCCTGACGGTGTGCTCTATGATTACGAGATCCGGACGCTGCGGATGAATGCCGATCTGGTGATCCTGTCGGCGTGCAACTCGGTCGTCGATCCCGATCCGCTGGCCGGGTATGGCGGGCTGTCGGCGGCGTTTCTGTGGGCCGGGGCGCGGCGTGTGATGGGATCGCACTGGCCGGTGAACAGCCGGGCGGCGGTGGAGATTGTCACGGGCATGGCCGCGCGCGATCCGCAGTTCCGCGATCCGGCGCAGGCGTTGCGCGGCGCGGTCCTTGAGGTGATGGCGCAGGGCGGAGCCAAGGCCCATCCGGCCTATTGGGCGCCCTTTTCGCTGATCGGTGCGCCTTAGGCGGCAAAGGCCCCTTTGGATTTGGCATAGGCCACGACGCGGTCGACCGACATCATGTCATAGCTGCGGCTGCCGTGGTGGGCATCGTCGGGGTTGTTGGCGGTGAATTCGGGCAGCTGGAAATTGCCGTCATTGGTTTCGGGCGGGGTAGGAATGATGTCCGCCCCCCGCCGCGTCAGCCGCCGCATCACCGACGCGCGGTAGCGGCGGTCAACCTCGGCCACCAGATCGGTGTTGAGGTTGCGGCGCGCGCAGGCCTCCTGTTTCAGCAAGGGCGGCTCGATCACCGCCAGCGAGATGCCCTTTTCGGCGCACACCCGCGCAAGGCGCTGGCTGGAGGCGACATGCAGCTCGACCAGCGATTCAAATTCGTCCGTGGACAGCGGCTTGAACCCTTCGAACCGGTCCGCCACGTCCCATGGGCAGAAAAAGCGCCAGGTGCGGTTGCGCGAGAATGCGCTGGAGTGCAGGGGCCCCGAAAAAACATTGAGCACGCCGGGTTCCAGCAGCAGGTCCAGAGGCTCGGCCTTGTGGAAATTGTCGGCGGTAACGCGCAG
>JAHDCH010000135.1:0-4322 GCA_020629995.1 Pseudaestuariivita sp.
TCATGACAGAACCTGCCATCAGGATGCACGGCGTCGACAAGTTTTTCGGCGATTTCCACGTGCTGAAAGACATTTCGCTGACCGTCGCCCCCGGCGACCGCGTGGTGATCTGCGGCCCGTCCGGCTCGGGCAAATCGACGGTCGTGCGCTGCATCAACCGGCTGGAGAAGCACGAGCGCGGCGAGATCACCGTCTGCGGCAAGACGCTGGGACCCAAGACGACCGCCGACGACCTCGGACGCGAGGTCGGCATGGTGTTTCAGCAGTTCAACCTGTTTCCGCATCTCAGCGTGCTCGACAACCTGACACTGGGCCCGACCAAAGCGTTAGGGCTTTCACGCCGCGCCGCCGAAGAGCGCGCGATGGAATACCTCACCCGCGTCCGTATCCCCGAACAGGCCCACAAGCGGCCGGGTCAGCTGTCGGGCGGGCAGCAACAGCGTGTCGCCATCGCCCGCAGTCTCGCTATGGAGCCCAAGGTGCTGCTGTTTGACGAGCCGACGTCGGCGCTTGATCCCGAAATGATCGCCGAGGTGCTGGACGTGATGGTCGAGCTGGCCGAAGAAGGCATGACCATGGTCGTGGTGACTCACGAGATGGGCTTTGCCCGCAAGGTCGCAGATCAGATGATCTTCATGGATGCCGGCGAGATCGTCGAGACGGGGCCGCCCTCCGAATTCTTTGCCAACCCCAAATCGGAACGGTGCCGCACCTTCCTCAGCCAGATTCTGAACCATTGAGATACGCAGCCCTCCTCTCACTCCTGCTGCTGGCAGGCTGTTCGTCCTCCTCGACCTGGGGCTGGTACGTGATCGACCCCACGACCGCGCAGGGCTGGACCAACGTCAAATTCCTCGTGGGCGGCATGTGGGCGACGATCCAGATCAGCGTGATCGCCGCCGTATTGTCGATCAGCATCGGTCTTCTGGTCGCCCTGCCCGGCCTGTCGGACCGCTGGGGCTGGCGCGCGGTCAACCGCGTCTATGTGGAATTCATCCGCGCGATCCCGCTGCTGCCGATGCTGTTCTGGGTGTTCTACGGGCTGCCCATCGTGTTCAAATCCATGGGCCTGAACATTCCAATCGACCCGTTCTGGGGCGCAATCATTACGCTGGCTGTCTCGGACAGCGCCTTTACCGCTGAAATCTACCGGGCAGGCATTCAGTCCATCGCGCGTGGCCAGACAGAAGCGGCCCAGACCATCGGTCTCAGCCGCTGGCAATCGATGCGCTACGTGATCCTGCCTCAGGCGATCCGGCGCATCCTGCCACCGCTTGCCAACCAGTTCATCTACATCGTCAAGATGTCAGCCTTTGCAAGCGTCATCGGCATGCAAGAGCTGACCCGCCGCGCCAACGAATTGGTGGTGACAGAGTATCGCCCGCTTGAAATCTATACGCTGCTGATCTTTGAATACCTTGTACTGGTGCTGATCATCTCGGCAGGGGTGCGCTGGCTGGAACGGCGCATGGGCGCGGACGAACGGGCGCGCTGAGACATCACCTCGGCGTACCGCAACACGGAAAGGATCCCGCATGGACTGGCAAGACTTCATGGCCGAGACCGAGGCCAACATCACGGCGCTCGCCAAAGAGATCCCCGCCACAGCCAAAAGCTTTGCCACCATGGGCGCCGCTGCCAAAAAGCCCGGGCCTCTGGATGAAAAGACCAAAGAGATCATGGCCCTTGGCATCGCCATTGCCACGCGCTGCGACAGCTGCATCGGCTTTCACGTGCGCAGCCTGATCCGCCTCGGGATCACGCGCCCCGAACTGTGTGATGCGCTGGCCATGGCAACCTACATGGGCGGCGGTCCGTCCTACGCTTATTCGGCTAAGGCACTCAAAGCCTTCGACACGTTCACCGCGTGACGCCGGCCCCAAAATTTTCGCAGGAAATTTTTTGCCCGCCAGCTAAACTGAACCCAAAGGTCCAAAAGGAGCCCCCGCGATGACATGCGTTTTTGTCCAGCTGCGCTGCAAACCCGGCACCACCTATGCGGTTGCCGATGCCATCGCGCTCGAGGAAATCCATTCCGAGCTTTACTCGACCAGCGGTGAATATGACCTCATGCTGAAACTTTACGTTCCCGATGGCGACGACGTGGGCAAGTTCATCAACGATCGTTTGCTGCACATTCCCGGGATTGAACGTTCGCTTACCACGCTGACGTTCAAGGCGTTCTGAGCCCCACAATTTTCGCAGGAAAATTGTGCGCACCCAGAGGTTCCGACCATGATCACTGACAGACCCGGCCTTCTTGATGCCATCCGTGCGCGATTTGCCCATGTGGACGCCTGCCCGTTTACAGGCCCGCGCGTGTTCTTTGAAAACGCGGGCGGCGCGCTGACGCTCAAATCGGTGGTCGATACCTCGGCCACATATGCCGCGATCCCCGACAATCAGGGTCGGGCCAACGCGGCCAGCCAGGCGATGATGGCCGCGATCGCAAAAGGCAAGGACGACGCGCGCACGTTCTTCAACGCGACATCGGGTCAGATCTTTGTGGGCGAGTCGGGCACCGAAGTGCTGTTTCGCCTGATCCGCACTGCGGCGACACAGGCCGGCCCGGGCGGCCGCATGCTCGGCTCAACCCTCGAACACCCCGCCTCACGCAGCGCCATTGCCCATTGGGCTGCACAAACTGATCGGACCCATGACCTTGCCGTGCATGACGACGCCACCGGCACAGTCACGCTTGAGGCCTACGCGCCCCTGATCGGGCCCGACCTGCGCGTTGCCACGATTGTCCAGACATCGCCGGTCACGGGCATGGCGGTCGACGTCCCGGCCATTGCCGCTGCGATCCGAGCCGCCGCGCCCGATTGCCTGATCATCGTCGACGGGATCCAGCACGCCAGCCACGGCCATATTGACGTCGACGCCTATGGGATCGATGGCTATGCGATCTCGCCCTACAAGGTGTTTTCGCGCCATGGCTACGGGATCGGCTGGGCCTCGGACCGCCTGTCCGCTGCGACCGAAGCGCTTGAAGGCACCGCCCCCGGCACATGGGAGCTCGGCACGCGCGACGCTGGCGCCTATGCCACGTGGTCCGATGTGGTGGCCTATCTCGACTGGCTGGGCGGAGAGGTCAGCGATGCGTCCACGCCCCGCGCCCGGATCGAGGCCGCCGCCTCTGCGATCCACGCGCAAGAGGCCGCCCTGACAGACGCGATCCTGCACGGCACCGGCAACCATCGCGGCCTGGCCGATATCCCCGGCGTCACCCTGATCGGCGGGGCCGGTCCGCGCGAAGGTGTCGTGTCGCTGACGCTCGATGCCCTGCCCTCGGCCGATCTGGTCCGGCATCTGGACGACCGCGGCATCCGCGTCCACATCCGCAAGAACGACCATTATTGCGGCAATGTGCTCGGCCCGCTGGGGCTCGAGACCTGTATCCGCGTCTCCTACAGCCATTACAACACGCTGGACGAGATCGCGCAGTTCCTTGAGGCGATGAACGAGGCTGCGGCCTGACGCCCCCTTTACGCGCCCCGGGCAAATCCCTATCTATCCACTCAGGTACTAAGCCAGAGTGATCTGATGAACGATGCATCCCACCCGGTCGAAGGCGCGCCGCTGATTGCGCCCTCGTCGACCGATCATCCGCTGTATGACGCCATCGTCGAGGCGTGCCGCACGGTCTATGACCCGGAAATCCCGGTCAATATCTACGACCTTGGCCTTGTCTACACGATTGACATCTCAGCGGAAAACGAGGTGCGCGCCGTGATGACGCTGACTGCGCCGGGCTGCCCCGTCGCGGGCGAAATGCCCGGCTGGGTCGCCGAGGCGATCGAGCCTGTGCCCGGCGTCAAGCAGGTCGACGTCGAGCTGACATGGGAGCCGCCCTGGGGCATGGACATGATGTCGGACGAGGCGCGGCTGGAGCTGGGCTTTATGTAATGGCCGTCTCTGCCGAACAGATCGCTTGGGCGCGCGACGTCTTTCGGCAGGTGCCGGACGTCACCACCAAGAAGATGTTCGGCGGGCTCAGCCTGTATTCGCAAGGCACGATCTTTGCGATCATCGGCCCGGACGAAGAGCTGCTGATCAAGGCGCGGGATGACCTGGCCGAGGCGCTGGAGGCGGACGGCAGCACCCAATGGGTCTACGACGGGCACAAGGACAAAAAGCCGACGGCGATGCCCTACTGGACACTGCCCGAGAGCGCGATGGACGATCCTGACGAGGCCGCATCCTGGGCGCGCCGCTCACTGGAACAGAACGGATAGAGACATGTTTGGCATCCCCGGCAAGCAAGCCGTCACCATGACCGACAAGGCCATCGCGCAGATCACCAAGCTGATGGCCCGCGA
>JAHDCH010000135.1:4422-6927 GCA_020629995.1 Pseudaestuariivita sp.
CTCAGCCTTGACGATGCCCTGCTTCTGCTCGCCGTGGCCGATGGCGGCGGGCTTGCGGCGGCGGCGCGCGCCACAGGGGTGAGCGTGCCGACACTGGGCCGCCGGATGACCGCTCTTGAGGCGGCGGCGGGGATCAAACTGTTCGAACGCGGCGCGCGGGGCTACCGGCTGACAGCCGAAGGGCGCGGCTTTGCCGAAGAGGCGCGCGTGCTGCGCCATACCCACGCGCGACTGGCGCGGATGGGCGCGGCCCAGCGGGCTCCGGTGCCTGTGCGTGTGACCGCCGGTGTCTGGACGTCGCGCTTTCTGGCCCGGACGTTGCCTGCCGTCACCGGCGGGCCATGGGTGCCCGAATTTGTCAGTTCGCTGGCGCTGATCGATCTGGCCCGGCGCGAAGCTGACATCGGCGTGCGCAACAAACGGCCCGATCAGCCCTGGCTGGCCGGGCGGCGCACCGCGCGCATCACCTTCGCCATGTATGCCGCCCATGAAGAGGTGCGCCCGGTCGCCCTGCGCCCGCAAGGCGCCAGCAGCACCCCATCCGAACGCTGGGTGCGCAGCGCGCTGCCGGACGCGCCGCAAATGCTGGTGAACGATCCGCGCCTTGCCCTGGACCTGACGCGCGCGGGCCATGCGCGGATGGTGTTGCCCTGCTTTGTGGGCGAAGCCGAGCCGCATCTGATCCGCCAAGGCGACATCATCCAAGACCTGACGCATGAGGAATGGCTCGTCTCGCACCACGAGGCGCGGCATGACCCGCCGGTGCGCGCGGCTCTTCAGGCGATTGGCGCGGTGCTCACGGACCGCAATCTCCGGCCCTGACTGCCGCATGCGCGGCCCTAGTTTTTGGCCCCGAGGTGGACGTAGGTTTCTTTGAACCGCTGATCCAGATAGACGCCCGCCTCGACCGGCTCGGCCCCCGGAGGCGCCACGTTGGTGTCGAACGTCGGGTTAAAGAACAACGGCACCGACAGACGCTCGGCATCCGTGCCGACCACGCGGTGCGGCGTCGCCTTGATCCGGCCTTCGGTCCAGATTTGCAGCATCTCGCCAAAGTTGATGACAAACTCGCCCACAGGTGCTGTCACCGGGATCCAGCCGCCGCCACGCTGGCGCACTTCGAGCCCCGGCGTTCCATCGGTGGCCAGCAAGGTCAGGCAGCCATAATCGGTATGCGTGGCGATGCCGAAATCACGCGGCCCCGCATCGGCCGGGCGCGGCGGATAGTAATTACCACGCAGCAGAGCCATGGGTTTGGCAAAGGCCGCGTCAAAGGCATCCGGTGCCTCGCCAATGGACGCGCTGACCGCGCGCAGCAGCCCCATCGCCACGCCCAACGCGCGCAGGTAGTAAGCCGAGATCGCCTCGTGGAACCCTTCGGGTGCATCAGGCCAAAGGTTGGGGCCATAGACCGGCAGCGCGGCCAGCGGATCATCGGCGGGCAGCGTATAGCCCACGTCGAACACCTGTTTGAAATCGGGGTTGGCGTTGGGGTCCACCTGTTCGGACCCCGGAGCGCCCCACCCCCGGTTCGACCCGGTGCGCGCCATGTCGACCTTTGCCTTTTGCGCTGGCGGCAGGGCAAAGAAATCGCGGTACACGTCCAGAACCCGGGCCACGATCGGCGCAGGGATGTCGGTGTTGTGCACTGTGAAAAAGCCAACGCCCGTGGCCGCGCGTTCCAATTCGGCCAGCGCGGCAGGCTCCAGCGCGGCAAGCGCTTGCGCATCAAGGCGGGGGATCACGGTGTCGGTGGTGGTGGGCTTTGTGCTCATGGCCGGGGCACATATCACGCCCCACGCCTGCGTCAATTGCCTGCGGCCCTTGACCCTGCGGCCCGGCTTTGATTGGACAGGACCCATCATCCACAGGAGACGCCCATGCCCGCCAAGATTGCCGCAGGAAACTGGAAAATGAACGGCGCGCGTGCCGCCTTGTCCCAGATCACCGAACTGGGCGCGCAAGGCGATGGATGCCGCGTGCTGATCTGCCCGCCCGCAACGCTGATCGCCGAGGCCGCGCGCGTGGCCGCTCCGCTTGGTATCTGCGTCGGCGGACAGGATTGTCACGCCAGCGCCTCGGGTGCGCATACCGGCGATGTCGCGGCCGAGCTTCTGGCCGATGCCGGTGCCAGCCACGTGATCGTCGGCCATTCCGAGCGGCGCGAAGACCATGGCGAAAGCTCCGAGGCCGTGGCCGCCAAGGCCGAAGCGGCGTGGCGTGCCGGGCTGGTCGCGGTGATCTGCGTCGGAGAAAGCCTCGCCGAGCGCGAGGCAGGCCAGACGCTGGACGTGGTCGGCGCGCAGCTGGATGCGTCAGTGCCCTCGGGGGCCACGTCAGACAACACCGTCATCGCCTACGAACCCGTCTGGGCCATCGGCACCGGCAAGGTGCCCACGATCGCCGAAATTGCCGAAGTGCATACCTTTGCCCGCGCCCGCCTCGCGGACCGGCTGGGCGCCGCGGCCACCGAGATCAGCCTGCTGTACGGCGGGTCGGTCAAAC
>JAHDCH010000136.1:0-3574 GCA_020629995.1 Pseudaestuariivita sp.
GTGCCTTCGGTGTCGGTCACAAACTCGGCCGCGCGGAAATCGCGCAGGTCGTCCCATTCGCCGTTTGCACCTTCGGCTCCGGCCAGGGGGTGCTTCAGTGACAGGCCCGCCAGCTCATCGGCGCTGACATCGCGGAGGCGTTTGTACTGGCCCTCGTCCAGCCGCGCGCGTTTGAGCACATCGGCGGCCATGCTGTCGGCCAGGATGTACCGGTCGCCGACCGACGCCCAGCACTCGTCAGGCGTGCCGGTGATCTCGTAGAGGCCATAGGCGATGTTCTCGCCATACACGACCGCCTTGTTCGAAGGCATGGTCCAGGGCGTGGTGGTCCAGATCACCACATACGCGCCGGCCAGGTCGCTGTCGCCCTCGGCGCGGAACTTCACCCAGATCGTAAAGCTGTCCTTGTCGTGGTACTCGACCTCGGCCTCGGCCAGCGCGGTCTGCTCCATGGGCGACCACATCACGGGTTTGGAACCCTGATAGAGAGTGCCGTTCATCAGGAACTTCATGAATTCTTCGGCGATCACGCGCTCGGCGTGGAAATCCATCGTCAGGTAGGGCGCGTCCCAGTTGCCGGTGATGCCGAGCCGCTTGAACTCCTCGCGCTGGATGTCGACCCAGCCTTCGGCGAACTTGCGGCATTCGGCGCGGAATTCGTTGATCGGCACCGCGTCCTTGTTCTTGCCCTTCTTGCGGTACTGCTCCTCGATCTTCCATTCGATCGGCAGGCCGTGGCAATCCCAGCCGGGGATATAGCGGCTGTCAAAGCCCAGCATCTGGTGGCTGCGCACGATCATGTCCTTGATCGTCTTGTTCAGCGCGTGGCCGATGTGCAGGTGTCCGTTGGCATACGGCGGGCCATCGTGCAGCACAAACGGCGCGCGCCCCTCGCGCGCCCGGTTCATGGCGTAGATGTCCATCTCGGCCCAGCGTTTCAGCCATTCCGGTTCGCGCTTGGGCAGGCCCGCGCGCATGGGGAAATCGGTCTTGGGCAGGTTCAGCGTGTCTTTGTAGTCAGGTGTCTCGGCGCACATCGGTTGTGTCCCGTTCGTCATGTGTCATGTCTTGGATGAGGGGTCGGCGCGGGTGGCCCATGCGCCTTGTCCCGGCGGCTCGATTGGTCAGAGCGCCGGGCATATAATTCGGAAAATGATCGCCAACTTGCGCGTCATATTGCGGTCTATACGCCCGGGCGCGGGGCGCGTAAAGCGGCAAGGCCGTGTGAGGGAAGGTGCGATGAAGGTTGCGGTTGCAGGTGCGGGAGTGGGCGGTCTGGCCGTGGCGGCGATGCTGGCGCGGCGCGGGCATCAGGTGGCCGTCTACGACCAGTTCGATCAGCCCCGCCCGGTGGGGTCGGGGCTGGTGATCCAGCCTGTGGGGCAGGCGGTTCTGGCGCGGCTGGGCTGTCTTGATGCGGCGCGCGCCATGGGCGCCCCGATCCGGCGGATGCTGGGGCGCGAGGCACGGTCAGGCCGAAAGGTGCTGGATGTGTGGTACGACCCGGGCGGGCAGCCCGCGAACCTTGGACTGGCCATCCACCGTGCGGCCTTGTTCGACGTTCTGCACAAGGCCGCACTTGCCGCAGGGGCGCAGCTGATACCGAACCGGGTGGTGACCGGAGCCGAGGGCGGGCGTCTGATGTTTGCAAATGCACAGGCGTCCGAACCGGCCGATCTGGTGATTGATGCCGCAGGTGCCGGATCGCCCTTGTCGCCGCTCAGACCAAAGGCGCTGGGCTATGGCGCGATATGGGGTACGGTGGACTGGCCCGAGGACACCGCCATGCCGCGGGACGTCCTTGCGCAGCGCTATGTCCGGGCCAGCCGCATGATCGGGGTCATGGCCTGTGGCCGGGTGCCGGGCCAGCGCGGCCCGAAGGCGACGCTGTTCTGGTCCTTGCCCCGCGATGGGTTTGCCGCCTGGCAGACGGCGGGGATCGCAGCGTGGCGGTCCGAGACCGTGAGCCTCTGGCCCGAGCTGGCGCCTTTCCTGTCGCAAATCACCGACCCGGGCCAGATGACCATGGCACGCTATGGTCACGGCACGCTGCGGCGACCCTTCGGTGACGGGATCGCCCATATCGGCGATGCGGCGCATTGCGCCTCGCCGCAGCTGGGGCAAGGGGCGAACATGGCGCTTCTCGACGGCGCCGCATTGGCCCGGGCTTTGGATGGAGCGCCGGTTCAGGCCGCTCTGGACCGCTATGCAGCGGCGCGGCGCGGGCATGTTCTGATGTACCAGATGATGTCAGCGGCTTTCACGCCGATGTATCAATCGCGCAGTCGTGTCCTGCCGGTGCTGCGTGACCGGGTGCTGTTTCCCGCCTCGCAGATACCTCCGGTGCCGCGTGTTCTGACGCGGCTGGTGCGCGGCACGCTTTTGCCAAGCGGTGCAGGCCCAGATCAGCCTTTGCCCTGACCAAACAAGCCCCCCAGCGCGCCGGTCACGAGGGCGGAAACCGACGGGCGGTTTTCGGCGCGGAAGGGCAGGGGGCGGCAAACCTCGATCGCGGCCACGCCCACGCGGGCGGTCAGCGCGCCGTTCACCAGCCCTTCGCCAAAGCGGCGGCTGAGCTTGCCCAGAACGCCGCCGCCCGCAAGGCTGCCGATCATGTCGTCGCCCACCGCCACCGCGCCCGTGGCCACCAGATGCGTCATCACCGCCCGTGTCAGCCGCCAGGACCCCAATGTGCCCGACCGGCCGCCATAGACTTCGGCCACCCGGCGGATCATCCGGATGTTGGCCGTCAGCGCCGCCACCACATCCGCCAGCGCCAAAGGCACCAGCGCCGTGACCGTGGCGACCTGCCGCGCGGCGGCCTGCACCTCGGCCTCGGCGGCGCGGTCCAGCGGCGCGAGCAGCTCTCGCTCGGCCAGGCTGAGCATGGCGTCGGCGTCAAATTGCTCGGGCATCCGCTCGGCCATCCGGTCGCGGCCCCAGCGCGTGTCGTCGCGGCCTGCATAAAGCCGGGTGAGCCTGTTCACCACCGCGCGGGCCGCGCCCGCATCGCCAGCTTCCAGCGCGGCATCGGCCTCGCGGTGGATGCGGTCGATCCGAGTGAGGCGGCCAAACGCGGCCAGTTCGCGAAAGGCGATGATCAGCAGCACCAGCACGAACAGGCCAATCAGCCCCGCCGCCACCCAGCCCAGCACGGGATTCGCCGCGATCAGACCGGTGACAAAATTCCATGCCCAGACCGAAACGACCAACCCCACCAGCGACACAAGCAAGCCCCAGAACCACCGCGCCAGCCGGGACGGGCGGCGCGCAGCCAGCGCCATGGCCTGCCCCATCGCCGCACCTTCGGGCGCGGCGGCCGGGGTGATCTCGGGGACGGGCGGCGCTTCGGCGGGTGACGGAGCCTTGGGCGCTTTGGGCGCCTTGGCCTCTGGCTCCAGGTCGATCAGGACGGGGCCTTTGCTCATGGCGCGTTCTCCCACAGGTATTCGATGTCGGGCAGGCGTTCGTCATTGCTGTGCCCATCAGTGCGCTGGGTCTCGACAAAGCCGCGCGCGGTGTAAAAGCCCTGGGCCCGGGTGTTGGCCTGAAAGGTCCAGAGCCGCAGGCGCGG
>JAHDCH010000136.1:3674-6924 GCA_020629995.1 Pseudaestuariivita sp.
GTCACAGCCGGTCTCCGATCAGGAATTGCGCGGCCCGGTCCAACCTGATGTGCGGCGGCCCTTCACCGGGCTTGAGCGTCACGGCGGCAGGCGCAAAGCGCATCACCTGAAAATCCTGATCCAGCCATGCCTCGGCCCCGTCACGCGCGGGCGTCAGCAGGTGTGACGGGTCCTGGGGCAGAGCTCCGGGGTAAAAGGCAGCCTGTTTGCCGCTGTCCAGCAGCGTGCCGCGCACCACAGGCAGATCGGTGCCTTCGTGGGGGATGATGTCCTCGGTTGTGGTGCGCAGGCTGGCAATTGCCATCGCCGCAGTTTCGGCCCCGGCAAAGCGGGCGCGATCCTGCGCCTCGCGCGTCAGAGCTTCCATGATGCCCTGCAGCTGCGCGTGCTGCGTGTGGTGCAGATGGTCGGCCTTGGAGGCGGCGAACAGGATCTTTTCCACCCGCCGGCCCAGAAACAGCGAGGACAGGAACGCATTGGTCCCGGGTCGGAACGCGGCAAGGATGTCGGCCATCGCGTGGCGCATGTCCTCGACCGCCCGAGGGCCCGAATGGATCGCCCCCAGCGCGTCGACCAGAACCACCTGCCGGTCGATCCGGCTGAAATGATCGCGAAAGAACGGTTTGACCACCCGGGCCTTGTAGGCTTCGAAGCGCCGCTCGAACTCGCGGTAAAGGCCCCGGCGAGGCGGGCGGGTTTCTTCGTTCAGGGGTGCAAAGGTCAGCGCGGGCGATCCGGCCATGTCGCCGGGCAACAGGAACCGCCCGGGCGTGACGTCATAATACCCCGCCTCGCGCGCGGCGTTCAGATAGGCGGTAAAGGCATCAGCCAGCGCCTTGGCTTGAGGTTCGTCCCATTTGGTGATGTTCTGCGCGTCGCCGGCGGCGGCCACATAGGCCGCTGCCTGGCTGCGCGGGGTGATGCGGGCCAGCGTCTCGGCGCTCCATTCGGCATAGGATTTGTCCAGCAGCGCCAGATCCAGCAGCCATTCGCCGGGATAGTCGATGATATCAAGATGGATCGTGCGCGGCCCGGTCAGACCAGACAACAGGCCGCTGGGACGCACCCGCAGACTGAGGCGCAGCTCGCTCACTGCGCGGGTACTGTCCGGCCACGTGGGCGTTTGCGAGGTCATCGCGCCCAGGTGGCTTTCGAACTCGAACCGGGGCACCGTGTCGTCAGGTTGAGGCTGCAGGTAGGCGGCGGCGATGCGCCCTTCGGACGCCGCCAGCAGATGCGGCATGCGTGCCCGGTCCAGCAGGTTGGCCACCAGCGAGGTGATGAACACCGTCTTGCCCGACCGCGCCAGCCCGGTAACGCCCAGTCGGATCACCGGTTCAAACAGGGTTTCGCTGATCGTGTCGCCAAAGGTCTCGACCTGGCGGGTGATCCCGTCCGCGATGCGGGTGATGACCAAGGCGGCCTCCGTGGGTTGCGTTGCGGGGCAAGATAGGAACCCCGGCGCGGGATAGCCAGAGGGAGCGGCAGGGGATTGTTCCCCCGCCCGCGCTGCGCTACGCCCGCCCCATGCCGCGCTATGCTTTGAAAATCGAATATGACGGCGCGCCGTTTGCCGGGTGGCAGGCGCAAAAGGATCAGCCTTCGGTACAGGAGGCGATCGAACAGGCGCTGTCCCGGCTGGAGCCCGGCCCGCACCGGATCGCCGCCGCCGGGCGCACGGATGCGGGTGTGCATGGGCTGGGGCAGGTGGCGCATTGCGACCTGCAGCAAAGCTGGACCGGGTTTCGCTTGTCCGAAGCGCTCAATCACCACCTCAAGCCGGCGCCCGTGGCCATCGTCGCCGCCGCCGAAGTCGACGGCGACTGGCACGCGCGCTTTTCAGCGGTCGAACGACGCTATCTTTACCGGATCGCCCTGCGGCGCGCGCCGATGACGCTGACGGCGGGTCATGTGTGGCAGGTCAGGCACGACCTTGACGCAGACGCGATGGCCAAAGGGGCCGCACGGCTGATCGGGCACCATGACTTTACCACCTTTCGGTCGGTCATGTGCCAATCGGCGTCGCCGGTCAAAACGCTGGACGTGGCCGAGGTGCACCGCGTGGACACGGTGCATGGCCCCGAGATCCACCTGATCTTTCGCGCGCGATCCTTCCTGCACAACCAGGTGCGCAGCTTTGTCGGTACACTGGAACGGGTCGGCGCCGGCAAGTGGAGCGCTGATGACGTGAGCGCCGCGCTCGATGCGCGCGATCGCGCCGCCTGTGGTCCGGTGGCACCGCCGCAGGGGCTGTATCTGACGGGCGTTGGCTATCCGGCTGACCCGTTTGCCTGAGGCGCCAGCAGCCAGACCTGTTCGCGCGCAGGCTGCACGCCCTTGATCCCGCCTGTGGCCGGTGTGTCGGCCAGTTGCGTGATCCCGGTGCCGGGCGGATAGATGCCGCGGATTTCTGCCTCTGGCACCGGAAAGGGCGGGCCGCTGACGGTGCTGGCGTCATAGTCGAACGCAATCAGAAGGTGCGGCGCGCCGCCGGTCAGTCGGACCAGAAACGGCGCGTAGCGCGCCCGCACATCGGCCGGCAAAGCCACCAGCGATGCGCGGTCATAGACAGCCCCGACCGATCCCAGCATCGCGGGGGTCATCGCGAACATGTCGCCCGCAAAAATGTCGATCCCATCGGCTGAATAGCGGTTCAGGTCACCTGTCTTCTGAACGATCGGCGTGATGCCCAGGTCGTCAAACAGGGCCTTGACCGCGATCTCGCTCAGCTCGGCGCCCGCGACGGCATGGCCTTGGGACAGCAACCACGGGATATCGCCGGTCTTGCCGCACAGGGGCAGGAAAATCCGCGCGCCGGGTGCGAGTCCAAGCGCCGGCAAATGTGCCTTCAGCAGCGGGTTGCCCTGGCTTTGGTGAAACCCGATCCGTCCGTCCCGCCAGCGCGCGTGCCAGGGGTCGTGATCGTTGACGGGGCGTCAGTCATTGTCGGTCAGCCCCGCGCCTGCGCCTGCGGCGCGCGAGGCTTCGGAATTGGGCACATAGGTCAGTTTTGCCAGCCGGTTCATCTGTGTCAGCAGCGGCGCAGGCACCTCCAGCCGTTCCGGCAAAAGCGCAGGTTCCGGCGCAAAGGTTGCGCCGGTTGTCTTGTCCCGCAAGGTCGCGCAGGCTTCGGACGGCAGGCTGTCAAGATAGCTGCGCAGCAGGGCCTCGGGCAGGCCTGTGTCCAGAACAACGGTGCCTTGGGTGCCGCGGTGGCTCAGCGCCGTACGGCAAACCAGCGCCGCGCGGT
>JAHDCH010000137.1 GCA_020629995.1 Pseudaestuariivita sp.
CCATCGCCGCCATCAGGCCCGACATGAAACTGTCGCCCGCGCCCGTGGGTTTCAGAGCCGTGACCGGGTAGATGCCGGTGCGGATTTCCTCGCCCCCCGCAAAGGTTACCGCGCCTTTCTCACCCATCTTGTAGATCACGACGGCAGCGGTTTTGGCGACCTCACGGGCCTTCTCCAGCCCCTTGTCGATCCCGCCCGCCATGAATCCGAATTCTTCGTCGTTGCCGACAATCATGTCGCATTCGGCAGCGGCGCGGCTCAGCACCTCTTCGGCCACCTGCGGCGACGGCCAGCTGTAGGGGCGGTAATCCACGTCAAAGATGATCGGCAGCCCCGCCGCCTTGGCCAGTTCAAACGCGCGGAATGTGGCGCTCCGCGAGGGTTCGGCGGCAAAGACCGTGCCCGCGGTGATCAAGGCGCCAAAACGGGAATAGTCAACCGCCTCAACATCTTCCATCGACATCTGAAAGTCCGCCGCGCCATTGCGATAGATCACGTTGCGGTGCCCTTCGACGCGGCTTTCGTACACCGCCAGCGAGTTGCGATATTCCCCCCCGACCCGGCGCACATATTCGGCCCCGACGCCGTATTTCTCAAGCTGACCAATGCAATACGACCCGATGCTGTCATCGCTGACACAGGTCACCAGCGAGGCTTTGCCGCCGAACTTGCAAATCCCCGCGCCGATATTGGCCGAGGATCCGCCCAGCCCGACGCTCACCCGCTCGGCATCCTCGACCGCGACACCTGCATCGGTGAAAAAGTCGATGCCCGCGCGGCCGACAATGACAAAGTTGTTCTGCCTGATCCCTTCCAGCAGCATCAGACGCCCTGCCTTTGTTTTGAACGGCTTGCTTCCCAGTCTTCGTGTGCAGCGCGCACCTTGTCGCTGTCCGATACCTCGGCCGTGCCAACCTCCCACCAGGTGTGGCCCTGGGTGGTCCAGCCTTCGTAGGGGTCGACCTTCATTACGATGACGCAGGTCTTGTCCATGGCCTTGGCGCGGGTAAACGCCTCGCCCAGCTCGGCCGGATTGGCGACCGTCACCGCGTCGGCGCCCATGGCCCGGGCGTGCGCCTCGAAATCCACGGCAAAGGGTTCGGGCACCGTGGGGCAATCAGCGATCAGGTTGTTGAAGCTTTCGTTGCCGGTGTTGTTCTGCAGCTTGTTGATCACCGCAAAACCGCCATTGTCCAGCACCAGCACGATCATCTTTTTCTGCGTCAGAACAGAGGAATAGATGTCCGAGTTCATCAACAGGTACGACCCGTCGCCGCAAAAGACGATGGTGTCCTGATCGGGCTCGACCTCGGCCTGCGCGATGCGCGCGCCCCAGCCTCCGGCGATCTCGTATCCCATGCAGGAAAAGCCGAACTCGACGTCCACCGTGCCGATGTCCAGCGTGCGCCAATTGGCGGTCACCTCGGCAGGCAGTCCCCCTGCGGCGGCCACAACCCGGTCGCGTGGGTCGCACAGCGCGTTCACCACGCCGATCGCCTGCGCATAGGAATTGGGGCGATTGCCCGGCGTGACATTCCCGGCGACATAGGCATCCCACTCGGCGCGTTGCGCCCGGGCATGGGCCGCCCAGTCGCATGGCGCGCTGTGTTCGCCCAGCGCACGGCCCAGCGCATCAATCCCCAGCTTGGCGTCGCCCACCAAAGGCAAGGCGCGGTGCTTGCCCGCGTCATGCCGACCTGCGTTGACCGTGACCAGCGCCGCGTCCTTGGCAAAGGCTGTCCACGACCCGGTCGTAAAGTCCTGCAGCCGCGTGCCCACCGCCAGGATCACATCCGCCTCGGCGGCAATCGTGTTGGCCGAATCGGACCCGGTCACGCCCACCGGCCCGATGTTCAGCGGATGATCCGCCCTCAGGTTGGCGCGGCCGGCGATGGTTTCGATCACGGGGATGTTGTGCGCCTCGGCAAAGGCGGTCAGCTCGGGCACCGCGCCCGAATATTGCACGCCCCCGCCCGCGATGATCACCGGGCGCTCGGCCCCCTTGAGCACGGCGGCCGCATCGGCCACCTCGGCCATGTCCGGCGCCTGACGGCGGATGCGGTGCACACGCCGCTCGAACATCTCGTTCGGGTAGTCGTAGGCCCAGCCCTGCACATCCTGCGGCAGGCCGATAAAGGCCGGGCCGCACTCCGCCGGGTCCAGCATCACCGCCAGCGCTGCGGGCAGCGACTGGATGATCTGCGCGGGATGGGTGATCCGGTCCCAGTATCGCGTCACCGCGCGGAACGCGTCATTCACGCCCAGCGTCGGATCGCCAAAATGCTCGAGCTGTTGCAGCACCGGATCGGGCAGCCGCGTCAGAAAGGTATCGCCGCACAGCATCAGCATCGGCAGCCGGTTGGCATGGGCCAGCGCCGCCGAGGTGAGCAGGTTTGCCGTGCCCGGCCCCGCGCTTGCTGTACAGAACATGAAACGCCGGCGCAGGTGATACTTGGCATAGGCCGCAGCTGCGAATCCCATGCTCTGCTCATTCTGCCCGCGGTACAGCGGCAGCTCGTCCTGAACCGGAAACAGCGCCTCGCCCAGACAGGGCACATTGCCATGACCAAAGATGCCAAAACCGCCTCCGCAAATGCGGACCTCGGCTCCGTCGATCTCGATATACTGCGCCATCAACCAGCGCACGATCGCCTGATCCACCGTCAGGCGTACCGTCCCAGCCATTGCTGTCTCCTCCCGTCCGAAATTGCGCGCTTGCGCTTTCGCCGTGCCCAGACTACAGCTTTTGCAACCGGTTGCAATACCGGAATCGAAAGCACATGAACGGGAGGAGCACGGATGCCTGACATCGGGATCGGCGTCGTTGGTGGCGGCTATATGGGCAAGGCGCATTCCGCCGCCTTTGCCGCTGTTGGCACCGTGTTCGAAACGGCTCTCAAGCCGCGCCTCGCGGCGATCTGTGCCTCGTCGCCGGCCTCTGCCGCGCGCTATGCCGAGGCGTTCGGATTCGCCCGCGCGGCACAGGACTGGCAGGATCTGGTGAACGATCCGTCGGTTCAGGCGGTGGTCATCGCATCGCCGCAGGAAACCCATCTTGAGATCGCGCGCGCGGCCTTTGCCCTGGGCAAGCCGGTTCTGTGCGAAAAACCGATGGGCCTCGATGCCGCCGAGGCCACCGAGATGGTGCGCCTGGCCGAGGCCTCGGGCGTGCCGCATATGGTGGCCTACAACTATATCCGCACGCCTGCCGCGCAATTCGTGCGCCAGCTGATGGCAGACGGCACCCTGGGCGACATCACCAGTTTCCGCGTCGAACATACCGAGGATTTCTACGCCGACCCGGCCGAACATACGTGGCGCGCGCATGGGGCCGCCAACGGCTGTCTGGGCGATCTTGCGCCTCACCCGATCAACGCAGCGCTCGCTCTGATGGGTCCGATTGCCCAGGTGAATGCCGTGATCGAAACGGTGCACCCCACCCGCGGCGGCCAGCCCGTGACCAATGACGATCAGGTCACCATGATGCTGCGCTTTGCCAGCGGCGTGACAGGAACCTTGTTTGCCAGCCGCATCGCGACCGGGCGCAAGATGGGTTATATCTACGAGATCACCGGCACCCGTGGCGCCGTGCGGTTCGATCAAGAGGATCAGAACGCCGTGCACCTCTACCTGGCCGACGGCCCCGAGGCTTTGCGCGGTTTTCGCAAGGTGCTGACCGGGCCGCAGCATCCCGACTACCTGCCGTTCTGCCAGGGTCCGGGCCATGGCACCGGCTATCAGGATCAGATCATCATCGAGGCCAAGGATTTCCTGACCGCGATTCACACCGGCCAGCCTGTCTGGCCCACTTTCCACGACGGGCTTGCGGTGCATCACGTGATCGCCGCCGCCCGCGCAAGTGATGCCAGCGGGGCCTGGCACGATGTCCAAGGAGACGCGACATGACCATCCAGATCGGCAATGCCCCCTGTTCCTGGGGCGTGGAATTTGCGGACGATCCGCGCAACCCGCCGTGGCGGCAGGTGCTGCGCGAAAACGCCGAGGCCGGCTACACCGGGATCGAGCTGGGCCCCGTCGGCTTCATGCCCGAAGACCCCGCCGAGCTGTCCGAAGCGCTTGATGAGCACGGCCAGACCCTGATCGGCGGCGTCGTGTTCCGCCCTTTCCACGATCCGGCCGCCTGGGACGATGTGATGGACGGCTCTGTGCGCACCTGCAAGGCGCTCGTCGCCCATGGCGCGCAGCACCTCGTTCTGATCGATTCGATCTCGCCCCGCCGCGCGCCCACCGCTGGCCGCTGGGACGCGGCCGAGAAAATGGATGCCGCCGAGTGGGAAGCCTTCAAGGGCCGGATCGAAACCATCGCCCGCATGGGCTCCGAAGAGTACGGGCTCACCGTGGGCATCCATGCCCATGCCGCGGGCTTCATGGATTTCGAACCCGAGCTTGAACGCCTTCTGGATGAGGTTGACGAGCGCATCCTCAAGATCTGCTTCGACACCGGCCACCATTCTTATGCGGGCTATGATCCGGTGGCCTTTATGAAGCGCCATGTGGACCGGATTTCCTACATGCATTTCAAGGATATCGACCCGGTTGTGAAGGCAGATGTTGTGACCAAATCGACCGATTTCTACACCGCCTGTGGCCAGGGCATTTTCTGCAACCTCGGCGATGGCGACGTGGATTTTCCCGCGGTCCGGCAGGTGCTTCTTGATGCGGGTTTCTCGGGCTGGTGCACGGTCGAACAGGATTGCGACCCCACCCTGCCTGACACCGACCCCCTCGGTGATGCCAGGATCAACGCCGGCTACCTCAAATCCATCGGCTTCTAGACCTGCGCGAGGCCGCCTGTCAGGGCGGATGAGCAGGCCTTTTCAAAGGACCAGACACATGACCAAACTCAACTGGGGCATGATCGGCGGCGGTGACGGCAGCCAGATCGGCCCGGCCCACCGCCTCGGTGCCCAGGCTGATGGCCATTTCACCTTCGCTGCCGGTGCTCTCGACATCGACGCCGCCAAAGGCCGCGCCTTCGCCCAATCCCTCGGCGTCGACGCCGACCGCGCCTATGCCAATTGGCAGGACATGCTGGCGGGCGAAAAAGACCGCCCCGACCGCGTCGATCTGGTGACCGTCGCCACCCCCAACTCGACCCATTACGAGATCACCAAGGCCTTCCTCTCCGAAGGGTTCAACGTCCTGTGCGAAAAGCCCATGACCATGACCGTCGAAGAGGGTGAAGACATCGTCCGCACCGCTCAATCCACCGGCGCGATCTGCGCGGTCAACTATTGCTACTCGGCCTACCCCATGGTCCGCCACATGCGCCACATGGTCGCCTCGGGCGAACTCGGCGCGATCCGCTGCGTCGTGGCCAACTTCAGCCATGGGCACCACGCCGATGCAGGCGATGCCGACAACCCGCGGGTGCGCTGGCGCTATGATCCCGAGATGGCGGGTGTGTCCGGCCAGATGGCCGATTGCGGCATCCACGCCTTGAACCTTGCCACCTTCATCACCGGCGATGAGGTCACGACCCTGTCGGCCGATTTCGCATCCTGCATCCCGTCGCGGGTGCTCGAGGATGATGCCATGGTCAACTTCCGCCTTTCGGGCGGGGCGATTGGCCGGCTCTGGACCTCGACCATCGCGATCGGGCGGATGCACGGGCTGGACATTCAGGTCTTTGGCGAAAAAGGCGGTGTGCGCTGGCACTCCGAACAGCCCGGCCAGGTCTGGTACACGCCTCTGAACGGGCGCACCCAGATCATCGAAAAGGGCGAGGCCGGGATCTCGGATATGGCCGCGCATGTCAGCCGGGTGGCCATCGCGCATCCCGAAGGATTTCCTCTGGCCGTGGCCAACATCTATGTGGATCTGGCCGCCGCGATCCGGGCGCAAAAGGATGGCACTCCGCTCAGCCCTTCCGCCGATCACTACCCCAAGGCCGAGGCCGGCTTGCGGTCGATGGCGTCGGTTTATGCCACGGTCGACTCGGCGCGCCAGAACGGCGCCTGGGTGGATGCGCGCCCTCCGATGTTCCGCGACTGAGGCACGAGAGATGGGTGGCAAGCACCCATCCTACTCTCTTGCGTAGGATGGGTGCTCGTCACCCATCTTTCGCCAAGGGGGACAGCGTTCCGCGCTCGACCAGCTCACATGGAAACAGCCGCGCCTCGGGCACGCGTTCGGGGTTTTCGATACAGGCCACGATCGTCTCGATCGAATGGCCGATCATCTCGGCCAGCGGCTGGCGGATCGTGGCCAGATCGATGTTTTCCCAGCGCGACATCTGCATGTCGTTCAGCGCGATCAGCGACACGTCCTCGGGCACCGCCAGACCCGCGTCCCTGACTGCGCTCAGCGCGCCAATGGCCAGCACGTCGTCACCGCAGAAATAGCCCTGCGCCGGGCCCCCGTGCGACAGCAGCCTTTGCATCTCGGCCCGGCCTGCATCAAAGGAATAGGCGGCGGCATAACTTGTGGTCACCGCCACGTCCGGATGCGCCGCAAGCGCGCTCAGAAAACCCGAACCCCGGTCCTGGGTCGAGGTCGCCTCGACCGGCCCCCCCAGAAACGCCAGCCTCTTCAGCCCGCGCGCCACAAAGGCCCGCGCGGCCATGCGCCCCGATTCGACGTTGTCGATCCCGACCACGTCGACCGGTGGCCTTTCGGACCAGCGGCCAAAGGAATGCACCACCGGCAGATCGGCATCCCGAAACGCCTTGGCAAAGGACGGCGGCAAGGTCGACGACGCCACGATCACGCCGTCCACCGAATATTGCCGCAACATCCGCACCGAGGCATCGGGATCGGTTTCATCGCTCAGGTTGACCAGCAGCGGCCGCAGGCCCCGCTCCTGCAGTCCGCGCGTGAACAGGTCAAAGACTTCCAGAAAGATCGGGTTGTGAAAGTTGTTGG
>JAHDCH010000138.1 GCA_020629995.1 Pseudaestuariivita sp.
ATGTGGTCGACCTTTCCCGCGATGCGCCCCATGGCGACGATCGTCGAGGACACGCTGGACTGGTACGGAATCGACGAACACGGTGGATCGGTTCATGACGTGATCGGTACACGGTGCGATCCGTATACGCACCACGCCCTGACAGGTGGGCAATATCACCATTGTTGCCATTCGAACCTGACGCGCGGCCTTGCCGATCATCTGGGACTGCCGCGCCACGAGGCCGAGATGCATGTCCATGATGTGTGCAACATCTTTATGTGCACCGGCTTTACCCGCGACACGGGGCAGTATTTCATGAAAGCCTCGCCCGTGCGGCCTGGGGACTACATCGAATTCTTTGCCGAAATTGACCTGCTGGGCGGGATGAGCGCGTGCCCGGGCGGCGATTGCAGCACCAGCCATTCGTCGGACGAGGCCGCCTGCCACCCGATGCTGGTAGAGGTGTTCGAACCGCGCGCTGGATCTCTCGACGGGTGGGCCCCGTCGTCCCTGAACGGCTACGACCGCTCGCACGGATAGCGCGGGCGCTCCAGATAACGTCCGGAGCGCGCCGGGCCTAGCAGTAGCGTTCGACGGTGGCGGCGTGCGTGTCGCTGTACCGGTCGCCATGCGCCCAGCCCGGCGGCAGCAAGCGGGCAATGTCGGCCCGGTCGGCATCGCTGAAAGTGATCTCTGGCGCGTCCAGCCATTCTGCCAGATGCCCCGCGGTGCGGGTGGCCGGAATAGGCACGCAGCCCGGGTTCTGCTCCAGCACCCAGGCCAGCGTAACGGCCGCGACGCTGTGCCCTTTGCCCCGGCACCAATCGGCAAAAGCGTCGCGCGTGGCCGCGTTGTAGCCTAGGTTTGGTTCCTGAAAGCGCGGCATGTCACGACGGAACGGGCCGGGGTCGGCTGTCAGCTCGGGCATGCCGACCGAATGATCGGTCAGGAACCCGCGCGCCAGCGGCGAGAAGGGCACAAAGGTGATCCCAAGCTCGGCGCAGGCCTGGATGACACCCAGTTCCGGCTGACGCGACCACAGGGAATATTCATTCTGTACCGCGGTCACAGGATGCACGGCATGGGCGCGGCGGATCGTCGAAGGGGCAACCTCGGACAGGCCGTAGCCGCCGATCAGCCCTTCTTCGATCAGCTCGGCCATGACCTCGACCGCGTCCTCGGTCTGCATCGTGGGGTCGCGGCGGTGAAAGTAATAGAGATCAACCCGGTCCAGCCTCAGCCGATCGAGCGAGCCTTCAAGTTCGGCGCGGACATAATCACGCGAATTGTCGAAGCGGGTGGCATAGTCGCCGTCGCGCCGGATCCCGACTTTGGTCGCGATATGCGGGCGCGCCCCTGTTTGCGCCAGGTAAGCGCCCAGCACCTCTTCGGATTTGCCCATGCCATAGATGTTGGCTGTGTCCCAGTGGGTGATCCCGGCGGCCAGCGCGGCGTCAAGACAGGCAAAGCTGTCTTCGTCCTGCGCGGGGCCGAACATCCCGCCAAAGCTCATGCAGCCCAGCCCCAGGGCACCGACGTTTTGATTTCCGAACTTGCGCTGTTTCATGAGGCAAAGGCCGCGGTCAGGGCGATTTCGACCATATCGCCAAAGCTGCGCTCTCGGTCTTCGGAGGGCAGCGCTTCGTGGGTGATCAGGTGGTCCGAGACGGTCAGAACAGCCAGTGCCCGTGCCCCGTGCCGGGCGGCCAGCGTGTAAAGCTCGGCCGCTTCCATCTCGACCCCGAGAATGCCGTGGCGGATCATCTGTTCGTTCAGGTCGGGCCGTTCATCATAGAATACGTCCGATGAATAGATGCCGCCGACATGGGTGGGCGTTCCCTTCGCGCTCGCTGCTGCGTGCGCCGCGTGCAGCAGGTCAAAATCGGCGCAGGGGGCATAGTTCAGCTCGCGGAAGATACCGCGCGACGGTGTCGACAATGTCGAAGCGGTCATGGCGAGGATCACATCCCGGATATTGACGTGATTTTGCATGGCACCACACGACCCGATCCGGATCAGCGTCTTGGCCCCGTAATCGCGGATCAGCTCGTTGGCATAGATCGACAGCGACGGCATTCCCATGCCCGACCCCTGAATGGTGACGGGCTGGCCTTTCCACGTTCCGGTGAAACCGAGCATGCCGCGCACCTCGTTCACGCAGCGCGCATCGTCCAAAAACGTCTCGGCCGCCCATTTCGCGCGATAGGGGTCGCCCGGCATCAGCACGGTTTCGGCAATCTCGCCCTTTTGGGCTCCGATGTGGATTGTCATGGATGGGTGTCCGCCCTGTTGCTTGTATCAGGCGGACAGTGTGCCGAACCGCGCGGGGCGGGGCAAGCCGGGTTTCGGGCCGCCGAGTGGCGCGGCCCGCACCCAATAGCTGATTGCGATCAGATCGCCATGTCGTCGGCGCTGGTGCCGCTGGCCAAAGCTTCTACAAACCACGTGGGTTTGCGGCCACGGCCTGTCCACGTTTGCTCGGGGTTGCCCGGATTGCGGTATTTGGCAGCAGAGACGGTGCCGGATTTGCCGCGGGTCAATTGATCCAGGGAAAATCCGTGTTCTTTTGCGGCCGCTTCTGCGGCTTTCAAAGCTTCTGTCTTGCGCCGGCTTTCGACCGATTTGAGGGCCTTGTCGACCTTGCCTTTCAAATCGATCAGCTCTTCTTTCGACATTGCGTCGAGGTTCATCGTGAGTGCTCCGTCAGTCTTGAATGCCATCGTTTTATTCCCAATCGCCAATACGCGACAGACTCGGAATTGTGACAGCAACCATTCGGCAAGGAAGCGCTGAATAAACCTAAAGATGTGTTAATGCGTCAGAATTTTCTTTTAGGAGTGTATTCTGACGCTATTGCGCGGCAACTTGGGCCGGATCTGCCAATTCGACGATATCAGCCATAATGGTGTTCAGCTGGAAATCCTTTGGCGTATAGACTTGCGCCACACCCATCGCTCGCAGTCGTTCTGCGTCTTCGTCGGGAATGATCCCGCCGACAACGACAGGCACATGCGAATACCCGATTTCGCGCAAGCGCGTCATCACGTCTTCGATCAGAGGCAGATGGCTGCCGGACAGGATGGACAAACCGATAACATGCGCGCGCTCTTCTTTCGCTGCGTCGACGATCTGCTCCGGGGTAAGCCGGATCCCCGCATAAGAAATATCCATCCCGCAATCGCGCGCGCGCACCGCGATCTGTTCGGCGCCGTTCGAATGCCCGTCGAGGCCGGGTTTGCCCATCAGGAACTTGAGCCGCCGCCCGAGGCGATCGCTGACCGCGTCGACGGCGGCGCGCAGGTCGTCCAGACCTTCGACCTGGTTCGACGGATTGGGCGACACTCCTGTCGGGGCGCGGTATTCGCCAAAGGCCGCGCGCATTTCGGCGGCCCATTCGCCGGTCGTCACGCCAGCTTTGGCAGCGATAATGGACGGGGGCATGATGTTGTCGCCCGATGCAGCCGCCGCGCGCAGTCCGTCCAGCGCCGCCTTGACCGCAGCATCGTCGCGGTCGGCGCGCCACGTTTCAAGGCGGCCGATCTGGTCCGCCTCGACCGCGGGATCCACAACCATGATCCCGCCGTCGCCAGACACCAGCGGCGATGGTTCGCCCTGGGTCCATTTGTTGACGCCAACCACGATTGTTTCGCCCTGTTCGATCCGGCCCAGACGTTCGGCGTTCGAGTCGACAAGCCGGCCTTTCATATAGTCAATCGCCCCCACGGCGCCGCCCATGGCATCAAGATTGGCCAATTCGGCGCGCGCGCCGTCTTTCAGCGCTTCGACCTTGGCATCCACGACAGGGTTGCCGTCAAACAGGTCGCCGTATTCCAGCAAATCCGTCTCGTAGGCCATGATCTGCTGCATCCGCATCGACCATTGCTGATCCCAGGGGCGCGGCAACCCCAGAGCCTCGTTCCATGCGGGCAATTGCACGGCCCGTGCCCGTGCCCGTTTTGACAGGGTCACGGCCAGCATCTCGATCAGGATGCGGTAGACGTTGTTTTCCGGCTGCTGTTCGGTCAATCCCAGCGAGTTGACCTGCACGCCATACCGGAACCGCCGCAGCTTGGGATCCGTCACGCCATAGCGGGTTTCGCAAATCTCGTCCCACAGGTCGACGAAGGCGCGCATCTTGCACATCTCGGTCACAAATCGGATGCCGGCATTCACAAAGAACGAAATCCGCCCCACAACCGTTGGAAAGTCTTCGGCAGGGACCTTGTCTTTCAATTCGTCCAGAACCGCCTGAGCCGTGGCCAGCGCAAAGGCCAGTTCCTGTTCCGGCGTCGCGCCCGCCTCTTGCAGGTGGTACGAACACACGTTCATCGGGTTCCACTTGGGGATTTCGCGATAGCAATACTCGGCCACGTCCGAGATCAGGCGCAGCGACGGTTTGGGCGGGCACATGTATGTGCCGCGGCTGAGGTATTCCTTGATGATGTCGTTCTGCACGGTGCCTTGCAGGGCGCGGGTGTCGGCCCCTTGCTCTTCGGCGACAGCCACATAGAGCGCCAGCAGCCAGGGCGCGGTCGCGTTGATCGTCATGGACGTGTTCATCTGATCCAGAGGGATCTGATCGAACAGGGTGCGCATATCACCCAGATGGCAGACCGGCACGCCAACCTTGCCGACTTCGCCCCGTGCAAGAACGTGATCGCTGTCATACCCCGTCTGCGTCGGCAGGTCGAAGGCCACGGACAGGCCCGTCTGACCTTTGGCCAGGTTCTTGCGATAGAGCGCGTTCGAGGCTTTGGCCGTCGAATGGCCGGCATATGTCCGGATCAGCCAGGGGCGGTCTTTCTGCGTCTGCGACATCGGTGGCCTCGTGAATCAGGTTGAGCAATTTTGTTGCGCAAGGAATGCAATATGCGAAACTCCGTTACCAAGTCAATCCGCTGCGCTGCGGCATGGCCCCGTTTACCTTTGGTCGGTTAACGACCACTGTGCAGCGCATGACCGCGCCTGTGACCGTACCCCTGTGGCTGTTCGTGCTGATCGTGCTGTTCGCGGCTGTCACTTTCGCGTCGCACTTTTTGTTTCCGTCGGTGCGCTGGTTCTTTCGGCGCCGGGCCGAACGGCTGGTCGCGCGGCTGAACAAGCGTCTGACGGTGCCGATCCAGCCGTTCAAGCTGGCCCGGCGTCACGACATGATCCAGCGGCTCAGCTATGATCCCGAGGTTGCCCAGGCGATCATCGACCACGCCGAAGCGCATGACGTGCCGGAAAATGTCGCCTTCGAACTGGCCCAGAAATACGCGCGTGAAATCGTTCCTTCATTTTCTGCCAGCGCCTATTTCGGCTTTGCGATCCGCGTGTCGCGCTGGTTTTCGAACCTTTTGTTCCGCGTGCGGGTGGGCAGCGTGGACGCGGCCGCTCTGGAAGCGGTGGACCCCGAAAGCACCGTCGTCTTTGTGATGAACCACCGCAGCAACATGGATTACGTGCTGGTCACCTATCTGGCCGGCCGCCGGTCTGCGCTGTCTTACGCGGTGGGCGAATGGGCGCGGGTCTGGCCCTTGTCGTTCCTGATCCGGTCGATGGGGGCTTACTTTATCCGGCGCCGCAGCCGCACGGATCTTTATCGGCGGGTCCTGGCGCGCTACGTCCGCCTGTCGACCGATGGCGGCGTGGCGCAGGCAATGTTCCCCGAAGGCGGGCTGAGCCTGACCGGGCACCTTGCCGAGCCCAAGCTTGGCTTGCTCAAGTACATGATCGAAGGCCGGGCCGAAGGCGCGCGCGACATCGTCTTTGTACCCGTCGCGCTGAATTATGACAGGGTGCTGGAAGATCGGGTGTTGATGGAGGCGGCGGCATCCGGGTCGCGCCGGTTTCGTGCCCGGCTGAGCGTGATCTTCGGCTTCACTCTGCGCATACTTGGCCGGATGCTGCGCGGTAAGTTCAACCGCTTTGGTGTGGCCGCAGTGTGTTTTGCACCGCCGGTCGCGCTGTCCGAGCAGCCCGACATGACGCCCGAAGACCTGGCCGAAACGCTGATGTCGCGGATCCGGGCTGCGATGCCGTTGTTGCCGGTGCCCGTTGTTGCCTCGATCCTTTTGGAAAGCGGAGCCCTGCCGGAAACCGCGATCGCCGCGCGCTATGCCGAGCTGGTCGCGCCCTCGGCCATCCCCGACGGATTGCCGCGTTCGCCCGCCGAAGATGCCGCTTACGGCCTGTCGATTTTGCGCCGGCGCAAGCTGATTTCCGTCGAAAATGGCAAGATCATCCCGCGCGATGACGAAATTGAAACCCTCCGGTTCTATGCAAACTCGGTCTCGCATCGCCTGCCGTGCCGCATGAGCGAAGGAAATTCTGCAACTGCTCGGTTATAAAATTTCAATATAGGCGCTCCATACTATTGCAAAGTTACCAAAGCGGCGGTACTTCACCGAGGACGCGGCGATTCTGCATCGCGGCAAAATCGAGCGAAGGTAGCCCAGATGGAGGCGCACATGGCACTGGACAACAAAACCGGCATCGCCACTTACGATGCTCCCGAAAAGGATCTGTACGAGGTCGGTGAGATGCCGCCCATGGGGTATGTGCCCAAAAGCATGTACGCCTGGGCCATCCGGCGCGAACGGCAGGGCGAGCCGGACCAGGCAATGCTGCAAGAGGTCGTCGATGTGCCGACCCCGGACAGCCACGAAGTGCTGGTTCTGGTGATGGCCGCGGGCGTGAACTACAACGGCATCTGGGCCGGCCTCGGCGTCCCGCTCAGCATGTTTGACGTGCACAAGCAGCCCTACCACATTGCCGGCTCCGATGCCTCGGGCATCGTCTGGGCCGTGGGTGAAAAGGTCACCCGCTGGAAGGTCGGCGACGAGGTTGTCATCCACTGCAACCAGG